>CACYWX010000264.1 GCA_902778205.1 uncultured Ruminococcus sp.
TTGTAGTCGAGGTGCGCCAGCTCCTTCCGGAGTGCGGCGTCCGTGGCGAAGTCCAGAGCGGAGGCGCTGTCGTCCAGAATCAGAAGCTCCGGACGGCGGACCAGGGCACGGGCGATGGTGAGACGCTGGCGCTGACCGCCGGAGAAGTTCCGTCCGTTCTGCTCCACGGGGGAATCGAGCCCCTCCTCCTTTGATGAAACCACGTCGGAGGCCTGAGCGGAACGGACGGCCGCCTCCAGCGCGTCGTCGTCCGCTTCCCCGCCCCACAGCAGATTGGAGCGGATGGTTCCCTGAAAGAGGCTGGCCCGCTGGAGCACGTACCCGATCTTGTGCCGGAGGGTCTTCGAGGGATAATCCTTCACGTTGACTCCGTTCACAAGGACCTCCCCGGACGTAGCGTCGTAGAACCGGGGGATCATGGCGCAGAGGGACGTCTTGCCGGAGCCGGTTCCGCCGATGATGCCCACGGTCTCTCCCCGGGCGACGGAAAAGCTCAGGCCGGTGAGGGCCGGTTCTCCGCCGGAGTAGGCCAGGGTCACGTTCCGGAACTCCACGGCGGGCGCGTCCGGATCCTCCTCTGGGTCTTTTTCCGGGAAGTCCATGGCGGGCTCCGTGGAAAGGACCTCGTCCACCCGCTTCATGCAGGAGACGGCCTTGGAGATGGAGATGATGAGGTTGGCGAACTTCACCAGCTCCACCAGGATCTGGGTCATGTAGTTGTAGAGCGCGACGGTCTGACCAACGGTGAGTCCGCCTTCGTTGACGCGGACGCCGGAGGTGTGGAGCAGGAGGATGATGCCGCCGTTGAGGATCACGAAGGTCAGGGGATTCATCAGGGCGGAGATGCGTCCGGCGAAGAGCTGGCGGCGGTAGAGGGCGTCGTTGTGGGAGGAGAATTTCTCCCGCTCTCTTTCCTCCATGCCGAAGGCCCGGATCACACGCGCGCCTGCCAGATTCTCCCGGGTGGCGCCGGTCAGGGAGTCCAGCTCCTCCTGCACCTTTTTGTAGGCCGGAACGGAGCCCAGCATGATGCCGAACACCACCGCCGCCAGAATCACGATGGCGCAGAGGAAGATGAGAGCCGCCCGGGCGTCGATGGTAAAGGCCATGACCATGGCGCCGAACACCACGAAGGGAGACCGGAGCAGGAGTCTGAGGGCCAGGTTCAGGCCGCTCTGGACGGTGTTCAGATCCCCGGTCAGCCGGGTGATGAGGGTGGGCACGCCGATACGGTCCAGATCGGAGAAGGACAGCTTCTGGATATGGGCGTACAGGGACTGGCGCAGGGCTGTGGCGCATCCCACGGATGCCTTGGCGGCAAAATACTGGGCGGTGATGGAGCAGACAATGCCGATCAGGCCCAGCGCGATCAGCACGAGGAAGCGGCTGACCACATAGGAGCGGTCCCCGTTCCCGATTCCCCGGTCCACGATATCCGCCACCACCAGGGGGACGAACAGCTCGAACATGGCCTCGAGCAGCTTGAAGAGGGGGCCGAGGATGGATTCAAGGGTGTATTTTTTCAGATTCAGAAACAGACTGCGCAAACGATACGCCCTTCCTTTCCCGCATTTTGTCCGGTTTGTCAAAAGGAAGCTGTCTGTTTTGGTGATTCTGCTTCTTTCCAAAGGCCGGAAAATACGATATAATTTCCATATGGGACGGAATGCCGGAGGAGGATCCCCCGGTAAACGTCATGCTATTATAGCATAATCACCGCTGTGTTTGCAAGGAGTATGCCATGATTCGTTATCAATCGTCCGCTTTTTCCGTCGAGGTGGAGGGCGCGAAGGCCGGAATCGTCATCGACGGCGTCACCGTGGCGCGGCTGGATATGCGCTCCGCGGTCCATCAGCTGAACGAAAAGGGAGAGACGGTCCGGGACGAGGAGCCGGAGGAGCCCGTTCTGATCCGGTCCGTCGAGGTCGGCGGAGGAATGGACTTCATCTGGAGGGGAAAGAGCTCCCTCTGGAAGGAAAAGCAGTACATCCTCAGCGTCGGGCCCCTGCGCTTCTCCTATGCCGTAACGGTGTCCGGGAAAGGGCGTGTGGACGGGATCGAATACTTCACCGGCAACGCGGCGGAGGGCGGACACGGAAGCGACTACGAATTCCAGTACGGATTCTATCCCTGCCAGTCCTGGTATAACGAGGAGGATTACTGGTTCCGGGCCTCCACGCGCTGTCACCGCTGGTCGGTGCTGATGGTGCCGCCCATGTTCTGCTATTCCTTCCGCACGCCCGGCATCAGGGGACAGCTGGCGCTGGGTCTGGCGGCGAGACCGGGAGAGCACAATTTCAACTCCTTCGACTACGTTCCCACAACGGCGGGATGGCGGAGCGCGTTCCATCTGGAGACGGATCCGTTCGGACACACGGAGGTGGACGGGACCTGGCAGGCTCCGTGGATCGTGGGATTTGAAGCCGAGGACGAATTCGACGCCGTGCGGAAGTACGCGGAGTATTACTATGTCTCCGGTCTGGCAGAGGTTCCGAAGAAGAAGATCCCGCCGAAGTTCTGGCACGGTCCCATGGCCTGCGGGTGGATCCAGCAGTTCGCTGACAACGGCCTGCCCTGGAAGGGAACCGACGGAGCGAGGGAGCCGGTGTATCTGGACTATCTGGCCCGGATGAAGGAGGCCGGATTGAACCCCCGGTGCCTCATCATCGACGACAAGTGGCAGACGGAATACGGGGTTGACATCGCAAACCCGGACAAATGGCCCGATCTGAGGCGGTTCGTGGACGAGCGGCGGGCCGAGGGGATCCACACGTTCCTGTGGTTCAAGATCTTCGACCCCGAGGGGATCCCGGAGGAGGCGGTGGTGACCACGGAAAAGGGCGAACGGCGGGTGGATCCGTCCCATCCGGCGTTTCTCTCGATTCTGGACGAGGCTCTGTACCGGATCTTCTCCTCCGACGCCGACTGCTACGACTGCGACGGCATCAAGATCGACTACGCCTTCCAGATCCCCATCGGGCGGGCGTTCCGGACGTATTCCGGAAAATACGGCGTCGAGCTGCTCTACGAGTTCATGAAGCACATTTACGACAAGGCGAAGGAGATCAAGCCCGAGGCCGTGGTGAACTGCTCCCCCTGCCATCCGTATTTCGCGGCGGTGTGCGATCAGGCGCGGCTCCACGACTACAATCCGGACAACCGGTACTGCCGGGAGGACATGTCCATGCGGGCGAAGATGTACTCCATCGCCATGCCCGGGGTCCTGCTGGACACGGACAACGCCGGCTTCAACACCCACCGGGACACCATGCGCTGGCTTCTGGACCAGACCCGGATCGGCGTGCCGGATCTCTACTGCGTGTCCCCCATCCCCGGGGCGTTCGCATTCGACAAGGCCGAGCTGAGGGCTCTTTCCGCGGTGTGGGAGGAATATACGAAGAGGATCGATCTGGAGTATGGGGAGGGAGAATGATTCCCTGTAAACAAAGGAGGACGCTATGCTGAGACTGGACGGCTACATGGCCGGGTGCAATCTGGGACACTGGATCTCCCAGTACGGACGGAAGGGACCGGAGCATTTCGGCACCTACATCACGGAGCCGGATTTCCGCCGGATGAAGGAATGGGGATGCGACCACGTGCGGCTCCCGGTGGACTACTTCCTTTTTGAGGACGACGAAAATCCCGGCGTTTACCGGGAGGACGGACTGCAATACATCGACTCCGCGCTCTGTTGGGCGAAGGGAGCCGGGCTCAATCTGGTGCTGGATCTGCATCACGCGCCGGGGTTCTTCTTCGGCAACGGGGCGAAAAACGACCTCTTCACCAACCGCAGGAGTCAGGAGCGGTTCCTCGCCATCTGGAAATTCTTCGCGGAGCGGTACCGGGACGAGGGGGACAATCTGCGGTTCGAGCTTCTGAACGAGCTGGTCTGGGAGAACTCCGATCCATGGAACGCCCTGTGGCAGGAGGCGGCGGCGGTTATCCACGCTGTGACGCCGGAGCGGTGCGTCATCGTGGGGCCGAACCGGTGGAACTCCGTGGGTGAGCTGAAGAATCTCGTGATTTCGGACGATCCGGCCCTGATGTACACCTTCCACATGTACGAGCCCCATCTGTTCACCCATCAGCGGGCGTCCTGGGAGCCGAAAAACGCCGCGTATCTCACGCCCGTGACCTATCCCTTCGCCTTCGACGACCACCGGGCCTACTACGGGGACTGGATCCCGGAGCATATGGAGCGGGGCGGCATGGTGGACCGGGCGTATCTGGAGGCGGTCATGGCTCCGGCCTTCGACTTCATCGAGAAGACCGGGAAGCCGCTGTATCTCGGGGAATACGGGGTGATTGCGGGCGCGGACGACGATTCGGCGGTGCGCTGGCTGAACGACGTGGCGGACATCTGTCTGGCTCACGGCATCGGACGGGCGGTCTGGAGCTACCGGGGATTCGCCCGGGTGACGGACGAGAACAACGAAGTCGCGGACGGGCGGATCATCCGGGCCATCACCAGAACGGAATAAGGAGAGGCGGAGAATGGGGTATCGTTATGATCTGCACGTACACACGGAGGAAGGGAGCGCCTGCGGAAGAAGCCCGGGAGCCGACATGGCGGACTTCTACAAGTCTCAGGGCTACGCGGGCATTGTAATCACGGATCATTTCTTCACCGGGAACACCCGTCCGGACCGGAATCTTCCCTGGAAGGAATGGCTGGCGGAGTTCAAAAAGGGATACGAGCACGCCAAGGCCCGGGGAGATGAGATCGGCCTGTCCGTGTTCTACGCCTGGGAGCACTCCTTCCACGGAAACGACTTTCTGACCTTCGGGCTGGACAACGACTGGCTGGAGGAGCACCCAGAAATCGTAGGACTGGACATCGTGGACTACCTGAAGCTGGTGCGGGACGCGGGGGCCTTTGTCAGTCACGCCCATCCCTTCTTCGAGGCGGGCTACATCCCCTACATCCGCCTGCTGCCCCGATATGTGGACGCGGTGGAGGTGGTGAACGCGCCGAAGGGAGAGTTCATCAACGGCATGGCTCTCCACTACGCCCGTTCCTACGATCTCATCGAGACCGGCGGCTCGGACTGCCACAGGGTCGGGTCTTCCCCGCTGGCCGGCATCGAGCTGGAGCATCCGGTATCCTCCCTCTGCGAGCTGATCCTTGCCATGCGGAACCGGGAGCCGGCGGAATAAAGAGGACTGCGGGGCTAAGACCGCTGTGGATTTGATCAATCTCAAATGAAAAGGAGAGAAAAACATGAACGCGACACTTGAAGTGCTGAAGAGCAGACGCGCCTGCCGTGCCTACCGTGCGGAGCAGGTAAAGGAAGAGGATCTGGCCCTGATCCTTGAAGCCGGGACCTACGCCGCCACGGGGATGGGACGTCAGTCTCCGCTGATCGTGGTGGTGCAGAAGCCGGAGGATTACGCGGAGCTGGAGCGGCTCAACGGGAAGGTCATGGGAAACGAGAACGGCCATCCCTTCTACGGCGCGCCCACGGTGGCGGTGGTCTTCGCGGACAGCGCGATCCCGACCTACGTGGCGGACGGCAATTTGGTGATCGGAAATCTCATGAACGCGGCCCAGGCGGTGGGTGTGGATTCCTGCTACATCTGGCGGGCGGCTGAGGTCTTCGATTCCGACGAGGGGAAGGCGCTCATGGCGAAATGGGGCGTTCCGGAGGGCTTCCGCGGCATCGGCAACGTGATCCTGGGCTACGGCAAGCCGGAGGGAAAACGGGAAGCCGCCCCACGGAAGGAAGGGTATATCGTCAGGATCTGAGAAGACTACACCGCCGGTCCGGGTTTCATGGGAGTTCTCCGGGAAAAAACCGGTAAATCAGAACAATAAAACGCACAACTGTTCGATCATTGACAGCTGTGCGTTTTGTGTAAAAGGGAGATTCTCAGGAAATCGGGAAAAAAGCATTGACAAGTGTTAGAACTTGTGATATAATCTACGGACAACGCGGTGTTTATTTCGCCTCCAGCCAGTTCTTCCCCATGCCGCAGTCGGCGGTGAGAGGGACGCTGAGGGTCACGGCGGCCTCCATCTCCCGCACCAGCAGCTCCCCGGCCTCGGACGCGCAGTCCTCCCGGGCCTCCAGGATCAGCTCGTCGTGGACCTGCATGATAAGCCGCGCGTCCAGTCCCGACTCCTTCAGGGCGCGGTTCACCCGGATCATGGCGATTTTGATGACGTCGGCAGCGGTCCCCTGAATGGGGCTGTTCATGGCCACGTCGTGGTAATCCCGGTCCC
>CACYWX010000265.1 GCA_902778205.1 uncultured Ruminococcus sp.
TGCTCCACAGGCTGTACTTTTCCAGGATCCCCTTCAGGTACTCCTCGTATTCGAAGAACAGCTCTCCGGGCAGCTCGTCCTCCGTCTCCATCCGGCTTTCGATCCGGCGCAGGCGCTCCTCCGTCGTCCGCTCGAACAGCTCGTCAATGCTGACGCCAAAGGCCGCGGCGATGGCGGGAAGCAGGGCGATGTCGGGCATGGCGGCCTGATTCTCCCATTTGGACACGGCCTGCGCGCTGACGGTCAGCCTCTCCGCCAGCTGCTCCTGCGTCCATCCGGCCTTATACCGGAGCTGTCTGATGATCCGTCCCAGTTCCATGGTTCATTCTCCTTTAGTTTGTTCCGGGCAGCTCTGTGCCCTCCGGTGATTTGATTATACACGGCCGGGCGGGAGAATGCAATAACGCGGTTTTCCGGTCCGCTCAACCGGAGGTTGAAGGGGAAGGGGAGGCAGGGAAACGGCTCCCTCCCAGAGGGAGCTGTCAGCTGTGCTGACTGAGGGAGAGTCGGCAGATCGGCCGGGGCGCGGCTCTGACAGTCCACAGGGGACTGTCGCAAAACAGTTTCAAAGTTTTGATCGACCTTTTACAAGCCGGTCGCCGGGGATGCGCGGCTCCTCGATAAAGGAGGAAAAGAATAACGAACACCTTTGAATCACAACAGGGCTGTCGCATTTCTCCTGATTCAGAGTTCATGCGACAGCCCCGCGGGCCCCTGTTTATTCTTCCCGCTTCTTCTTGAAATCATACCGGAACATGGCCACGAGAATGGAGGCGAGGACGAAGATCTCGTTGAGCACGCCGCCGACGTTGGGGGTGCCGTCCGCCAGCAGATGGTAGACGAACCAGCAGGGCGGGGAGAAGAGCATGAACCGCCGGATCTTCTTCGGATCGGTCTGAGAGAGGGAGATCGTGGAGAAAACGGTCCCCACGAAGGGCAGGATGTCGATGAGGGAGATGCTCCCCTTGATGAGGGCGGACAGGGCCACGCAGACCCCGGCCAGCACGCAGAACAGCCAGACCCAGCCGTTCGACTCCGCCCATTTGTGCCGTCCCCGCTGATAGAACACCAGGGCCCGGGCGATGCCGTGGATGTTCAGGAGGGACCCGGCCCACTTGCCCAGCAGGCCCAGATTCACCGTGAACAGCACGGCGCAGCAGATCTGGATCAGAAGGATCTTCTTCTGGGAATTGAACTGGTAGCAGATAATGGTGAGGATCAGGGCGATGATGCCGAGAACCTGCGCGACCGCTTCAAGCGGCGACTCAAAAAACATATTCATGGAGAGGACCCTTGCCTGTCGGAAAAGATACGGACGGAGAGGGAAGCCCCGGACCGGCCGTCCCCTATTATACCCGGAGAGGAGGAAAAATGCAAGAGGATCCGTCGCATTTCGGCGGGACGGGCTGTCTTCACCCGCAGGTCAGCGCCCGGATCACCGCCGGGAGCTTTCCCACCGTGTCTCCCGCCGCCATGCTGACCGGACCCATGTCCTCCTCCGCCAGCTCGCCGGCCGCGCCGCAGATCCACGCAGAGGCCGCCGCCGCCGTCACGGGATCCGGGCAGAAGCCGCAGACCGCCGCCAGAACGCCCGAAAGCACGTCCCCGCTGCCCGCCGTCGCCATGCCGGGGCATCCGCGGTCCGTGAGGATCGTCCTCTCCCCGTCCGTGATCACCGTGGAGGGCCCCTTCAGAAGCAGGGTCACGCCGTGGTCCCGGGCGTACCGCTCCGCCAGCCCCACGGGATCGCTCAGCACCTCGACCACGCCGGTCTCCCGGGGCAGATGCAGCAGGCGGGCGAACTCCAGCACGTGGGGCGTCAGGATCACCCGGGCCCGGGACTCCCGCAGAGGATCCCCCTCCATGCGGCTCAGGGCGTTCAGGCCGTCCGCGTCGATCACAAGAGCTCCCTCGAAATGGGCGAGAAGCCAGGCGGCGATTTTTTCCGTCTCCGGCCCGGGTCCGACGCCCATGCCGAAGGCCGCGGACCGGATCCCGCGGGTCAGCTCTCCGAGGGCGTCCGGATCGAAGCGCAGGCGTCCCTCCGTCTCCGGCATGGGGAAGAGAGTCGCTTCGAGAATGGACGGCGCGATGAGGGGGCAGAGAGACGCGGGGGCCGCCGTTTTCACCACGCCCGCTCCGGACCGCACCGCCGCGCAGGACAGGGACGCCAGCCGCACCGCGCCGCTGTACCGGTCCGATCCGCCGATGAGGGCGCAGTAGCCGTAGTCCGCCTTGTTGGAGAAGTTCAGCCGGGGCGGAAAGGCGGCGGCCGCATCGGAGGCCTCCATCAGGTGATACGGCTCCGCGACGGGCTCGATGCCGATGTCCAGATTGATCTTCTCCTTCATGACGTCCTTGGCCATGCTGAGAAAATGCCCCGGCTTGAACCCTCCCACGGACACCGTCAGATCGGACTTCACGCAGAGGGGTCCTTCCCCCGGCTCCGCGTCCTCGGCGGGGAAGGCCAGGCCGTTGTCCCCGTTCAGCCCGGAATTGATGTCCGCGGACAGGACGAAGGCGCCCGCTTCCCCGGCCCGGTTGACCGCCCGGACGGCATCCGACGCGGGTGCGCGCAGACGTCTCGTGAAGCCGATGCCGAGAATGCAGTCCGCCACAGCCGCGAAGGAGGTGAGATCACCCCCCCGCTCGAAGGGACGGATGGGAACGCCCGCCTCCGCGCAGAGCGAAGCGTGATACGCCCCGGCCTCCGTGCGCCGGTCGGAGAGGGTAAAGACCGCGACGGGGATCCCGGCCTCCCGGAGCAGACGGGCCAGCACGAAGCCGTCTCCCGCGTTGCTTCCGCTCCCGCAGACCACGGCGGCGGAGGGGAGGGGGTGCATCCGGTCCAGAAGAGCGCGGAGCATGCCCTCCCCGGCGCGCTCCATCAGCTCCCGGGCGGGTATGGTCTCACAGGCGCGGGCGTCGCTTCGCTTCATCAGATCGACGGACAGAACAGGAATCACGGTGGGCCTCCGGCGGATGTTTTTCTGTATTATAGCAGATTTTCCGCCGCGGCGCAAGGGAGGAAAAGGTTCCGAGACGGGCGGGTTCCCTGCGGAATTATCCTCGGAAAACTTTTTTCGGAAATTTCTAAAATCCCCTTGACAAAAGGGAGGCGCGGTGATATAATCTTATCCGTTGACAGCGCGCAGCGCTCTCAATGCTAATATGGCTCAGTTGGTAGAGCGCGTCCTTGGTAAGGACGAGGTCACCAGTTCAACTCTGGTTAGCAGCTCCAAAAATCCTGCGCGAAAGCGCGGGATTTTTCCTTTTTCACTCTTCACTCTTCACTCTTCACTCTTCACTATTCACGAAACCTTTCCCTTTTCTTCCTTCCCGCGCAGGATTTTCGGAAGTAAGAATCTTGTTTTTTTTCGGGGGAAAACCCGAAAAATCGAAAAAAATCCCTTTTTCCCCTTTACCGCGGGGCAAATCCGTGCTATACTGACAAAGCAGAATACCGTATAAACGGAGGATATGATGAAGGATCTTTTGGATCGGATCGACGGGGTCTTTGACCTTTTGGTAGAATACAGCGTCCTGATCGTAGAGATGATCGGCGTGGCGGTCCTCCTCTTCGCTGTGGGGAAGGCCGTCTGGATGCTCCTCTCCCGGCGCACCGGCGTGCGCCTCTCTCTCGCCGAGGGGATCGCGCTCTCCCTTGAGTTCAAGATGGGCGGAGAGCTGCTCCGCACCGTCATCGTCCGGGAGTGGAACGAGCTCCTGATCCTCGGCAGCATCATCCTGATCCGCGCCGCTATGGCGTTTTTGATCCAATGGGAGATCTCAAATCAGAAAAAAGCCTCCCTCCTCCCCCCGGACGGCCGCGACCGGAAAAAAACCGACAAGCCCGACTGACCCCGCTCTCCGCGCAAAAAATTCTTCAAAAAGGCTGGCCCTTCTATGAAACGCCCGGAAAAAACCGCCTTCTCCGACCTCCTTTTCATCACCCTCGGTCTGATCCCCTTTACCGCCGGGATCTACTTCTTCAAGCTGCCGAACGGCTTTTCCACCGGCGGCGTCACCGGCGTCTCCATCCTCGCAAGCAAGCTCCTCGGCGGCGCCGTCTCCCCCGCTACCTTCATCCTCGTCCTCAACGTCGCCCTCCTCCTCCTCGGCCTCGCCGTGCTCGGCCGCGAGCTCGCCTGGAAGACCGCCTATTGCTCCCTCTTCTACTCCGCCGCTACCTTCCTCCTCGAACGCTTCCTCCCCCTCGACCGGCCCCTCACCGATCAGCCCTTTATGGAGCTGATCTACGCTATGCTCCTCACCGCCGTCGGCAGCGCCGTCCTCTTCCATTACGGCGCCTCCTCCGGCGGTACCGATATCGTCGCCCTGATCCTCAAAAAGTATACCTCCATCCCCATCGGCACCGCCCTCTTCTGCGTCGACGCCGTCATCGCCGCCTCTACCCTCTTCGTCTTCGACCTCAAGACCGGCCTCTACTCCATCCTCGGCCTCTTTATGAAAGCCTTCGTCGTCGATAACGTCCTCGAGTCCGTCAATCTCTGCAAGTACTTCACCATCATCACCTCCCACCCCAAGGAGATCGATCAGTATATCCTCCATACCCTCCACCACAGCGCAACAGAGGTCCGCGCCGTCGGCGTCTTCTCCCATGAGGATAAAACTATGCTCCTCACCGTCTGCCGCCGGATGGAGGCCGTCCGCCTCAAAGCCGCCATCAAGGAGATCGACCCCCACGCCTTTATCGTCGTTACCAATTCCTCCGAGATCATCGGCCGCGGCTTCCGCGGGGTGTAGAGAAAAAATAATTAGATCTTCCTTTTCTGAAGAAAAGGAAGCGAAAAGACTTTTTGAAAAGGGATAAAAAGAGAGTCAGCGGACTCAAAACAAACCAAATACAAAAGCCGGTCCGTTACGGAATGGACCGGCTTTTTGTTTGACGGGGGGCCGGATTGCGCGTACACAGCGCATCAAATCCCCTACACGCAAAAAACGGCGCGCGAACACCACCACAACGCGATCCGGCGCGCCAGGTGACAGGCCACCTCCGCGCCTGCAATGCGGAAAAAGGCTCCCTCCCGAGGGCCCGATCCCCGGCCCGAAAGGCTCCCTCTTGAGGGAGCTGGCGCCGAAGGCGACTGA
>CACYWX010000266.1 GCA_902778205.1 uncultured Ruminococcus sp.
CGAGCTGACCAAGGACGCCGGACATCCCGCCGAGATCTTCGCCTCCGCCAACACCGAGCACGGCGACGAGGCCAACGCGGGCTTCATCCGGAAATACAAGCCCCTGGTGAAGGCGCTGTGATCCTATCGTGTGTTCCCACGATAAGGAAGGATACGCTCCGCGTTTCCGATTGTATGACCCTGCGCGGGTCGGGCGGCACGGAGGATACCAGCTCATGGCCACTGGGTTTGCTCGCAAACCCGGCCCTCCGTGCGGGTCCCCCTTGGCCATATGGCATAAGCGGTCAGCTCGCCACTTCATCCGGTTTCGTTTGTTCATCCCAATCCCCGCGCGGACTATGTTAGTGCAGCCGAAACATGCGTGAAATCCCATCTGCGATGCGATTTCACGGTTTCCTGCGCCGACGCAGTCGCGCTGGAACCTCGAAAACAGCGATCGAAACGCGCATTTCAGGGGCACGATACAGAAAGCTTGGAGATTGTGTGTTAGCGGTAAACTATTCGGCAAGAACATCTTGATACGGATAGGTCTAAGCGATCCCAAAAACGTGCAGGCAATATCTCAGCACAACTATATAGGCATCCAACCTTATCAGAGAACTTGTACACTAACTGAACCAGCAGATTGGATCCCCTCATTTGCCTTTTACATCCTGCGATCAATACCCATGTGGACAACTCCATAGAAGGGGAACAGTTTCAGATGCAACAGTCCGCTGTATGAACTCCCGGGCGGGAGACATGCGGCGGGCTCTTTTTTTCTGTACGGAATATGAAATTCGACAAACATCTTCTTTCCTGTTGCAATCCGGTTCTCTCTGTTGTATAATTGACAAAACAGCAGCCATAACGGAGTCCCCCATGAAGCCCCTGTCCAAAGAAATCCTGACCCGCCGGTATTACAGCCGGATCTACTCCTACTGCGCCCGCCGCACCCCCGACCGGGAATCCGCCGAGGACGCCGCGCAGGAGGTTTTCGCCGCCTTCTGGGAGGGTCCGGAGTTCACGGAGGAGGAGGCCGCCCTGGGATGGCTGTACCGGGTGGCCCGCAGCAAGATCAGCGATTTCTACCGGGCCAGGGCGCGCCGGGCGGAATACGAGGCCGACGTCCCGCCGGAGGATCTGCCGGAAGGGATCATGCGGCGGGCGTCGGGGGAGGATCCCACGGCGGAGGAAGCGTTGGGAACGGCGGAGGAGGAGCTTCTCGGGCGGCTCGGTCCGGGAGACGCGGAGCTGTTCCGGGACGTCTTCCTCGAGGAGATGACCTACGGGGCTCTGGCCGAAAAGTACGGCGCGTCGGAGGGGGCCATGCGGATCCGGGTCCACCGTCTGCGGAAGAAGATCACCGAGATCCTCCGCACTCTCATGACCCTGGGCCTCCCGCTCCTCGCGGCGGTTCTCTTCCGGAACGGATTCATGCTAATCTCAAGCTAAAAGGAGAAACGCGGCTTCTTGAAAGGAAGCCCAAGGCATATATGCCTGGCAAGAACTTCTGAAAGGGAAGGAAGGACAAGCTGTTACAATACAGTAAACCTGAACCTTGGCACGTCAATAAAGACATCCAACCTTATCAGAGTTATTGTACGCGAGCTCATCGCAAGGCGATTCGACTTCTGCATAAAGCGCTCAAAACCCATTTAGTTAACTTTCTAAACTGCGAATAGTATCATGTAACAAAGCGGGACGGTTTTCGTTATAGAGAACAGAGGATACACAACGACGGACACAGGAGAAGAACGGATGAAGCATCGGCATCAAGCGGAACAACCGCAGAAGAAAACCCTGGTCTCCCTTCTGGACTTTCTCATGGACCGGGAGCTGGCCCGGCCGGAGGAGGAACAGGACACAGCCGCCGTGGAGGAGTGGAACGCCATGGCCGACCGGCTGACCTCCGGGGCATACCGGCCCACCGGTGCGGAAAAGCGCCGTCTGTTCAGGAACATGCGCCGGACCCTCGGGCAGAAGCGGGGGATCCTTCCTCTCAACAAGCGCCGGGCCTCCGTTCTGGCCGCCGTACTGCTGACGATTCTCGTCCTGCCCATCGCGGCGAAGGCGGATCCGGACTCCCACTCCGTGGAGGAGCTGCTCAATCGTCTGCTTCCCTGGATCCGGGAGCTGGAGGAGGGGGAGAGCATCACCGTGCACGAGGCGAACCGGGACGTCACCTTCATCAAGGGAAAGCTCCGCTCCTTCCGGACACCCGGAGAGCTGGCGTCCTTCCGGGGGAAGAGCGTCCTGTGGCCCTCCTGGCTTCCGGACCGGGTGAGCGCCGGCTCCGTGGACGTCTCGCCCTTCGGATCGGTGACGCTGATCCCTCTGCAGGCGGACTTCTGCTTCGGCATTCTGGATTATCCGGAGCCGCCCGCTTTTCCGGAATCCCTTTCGGTGCGGATCGGCGGCGCGGAGACGGAGGTCCTGTACGTTGAGGACGAGCGCGGGATCGTGGACGCCGCGTTTGTCTTTGAGGGGGACGTCTATCACGTAAAAATCGCGGGACGGGAGGCTCTGGACGCCTTTCTGGCGGGCCTGACCGTGGTCCCGGCGGAGTGAATACGCAGATCGGCCAACATGAAACAGAACGGAAAGGAGAAGGAGATGAAAACGGGACGGATCGGGCTGTGGAAGCGCTGTGCTGCCGGGATGCTGGCGGCGGTCCTGCTGGCCGGGGTTTTCGCCGGATGCGGGAAGGGCGCTCAGGCGGAAGTGAAAGAGGAAGAGACAAAAAACGACGGCGTTCTCACCAACATATACGACCGGGTGAGCGGCGGGGACAGCGCGGGGATGCTGGATACCTTCGTCCGGCCTTGGTGGAATGGGGAGGCAAACACCCTGACCTATCTCACCACGGTTTTTGAGGATGCTCCGTCGGATGACGCGGAGGAAGAATCGGTGCAATACGCCGTCCATACCCTCGTCACCCTCTCCGAGGACGGGACCTCGGCACGGGCGGCGGTCCTCGACGACCGGGAAGGCCTTTCTCTTGGATGCGGGACCATCGACGAAGGCGGGATCACCTGCGCGGTCTATTCCACGGACGGGGACAACGGCCGCATCCTGCTCAGCCGGTACGACTTTGAAGCGGAACAGTGGACCTTCGGGGAGGACATTTCCGGCCTGTTCGCCCAGAAGCCGCACGCGCTGTCCGGTCTCAGATCCGACGGGGACGGGGATCTTTACGCCGCCTCGGACCGGGAGGTCCTGATCCTCTCCCCGGACGGCAAAAAGAAGGGCTCCGTCGTCCCGGACATCACCTCGGGCGGGCAGATCTCCGGCCTGTACACCTCCCCGGACGGGCGGATCTTCGCGGCCGTCACCTACATGAACGGAGGCCCGGAGGCGGTGGAAATTCTGAAATCCTCCGGGACGGCGGGAGAGCGCATCCACATCAGCGGGAACATGCGGGACGGAGACGGGGATTACCTCTTCTTCTGCTCGGAGAACGACGGCATATGGGGCTATCGGGAAACGGCGGACGGCTTGGGGAAGGAACTGATTCTCAACTACGTCAATTCCGGGATCCTCTGGTCGGAATCCATGTTCGTCGGCGCGGCGGGCGGGCGGATGTTCTTCCTCGAGGCGGAGAACGGCGCGTTCTATGCCGGCGGAACCATGACAATCTATCAGCCCGGCGAGGACATCGATCTGACGGACGCGAAGACCCTGACCATCGCTTACCTCGACTACCTCACCACGTCCATGACGAGCGCGGTGAACAAATTCCGGCAGGATTACCCGGACGTGGCGGTGGTGCTGGACGATTTCGGCGCATACAACACGGACGAGAACTGGCGGGGCGGCTACGACAAGCTGGCCCGGGACATGGCGACGGGTCTTTACAAGCCGGACATCGTGCTGGGAGGCCTCGGCGCGATCCACATCAAGCCGCTTTACGAGAAAGGGCTTTACACGGACCTCACCCCCTTCATCGAGGCGGACGACACGGTGAACCGGGACAACCTCTTTGACTGCGTGGAGCGGATGTTCGACGACGGCCATGGCGGGATCTGGGGCACGGCGGCCAACTTCACCCTTCAGTCCCTCGTCTCCACGCCGGAGCTTTTGGGACCATACGCCGAACAGGGCTGCTGGACCCTCGAAGACGTGCTCGACTGCATCGACGGGCTGCCGGAGGACTGCGAGTTCATGCTCGGCCTCAACCGGGATATACACTTCCTTCTCCAGTTCGGAGCCTATATGGAGTTTGTCGACCGGGAGGCCGGGACCTGCTCCTTCGACGATCCGGTGTTCATCCGCTATCTCAATTACGTCAATACCCTGCCGTCCTACGAGGAGGCCGCCTCAAAATCTCTCTACGCCGGTCTGGACGGGGACGGGCAGGCGGAGGCGCGGATTTCCGGAAAGATCCGGGTCACGGTCGGCGGCAACAGCGGCATGCTCAACGACGCAGACAGGGTCCGGAGGCTGATCACCGCGTTCGGGACAAAGGACTGGACCATGATCGGCTATCCGGCTCCGGTCAGGAGGGCGGGCGCGGGGATCTCCGTGGGAACGCAGACCGCCGTGGTCATCACCTCCTTCTGCGAGGAGCCCGAGCTGGCCTGGGATCTTGTCCGACGGTCCTTCTCGAGCAAAGGGGGACAGGGCGGCATTCCAGCGCTGCTCTCCACCTTTGATGAATTCCTCGAGGAGGGGGACGGCTGGTCCAACGTCTCCTGGTACGACACCCAGTTCGAGGACCTGTACGCCTATCACGGAATCAGCGGCACGAGCCGTCCGCTTTCTCAGGCGATCACCGAGGACGAGATGGAGTATCCCGGCATCCTCTCGACCTTCACCCGGGAGGACCGGGAAAAGTACGTGAAGCTCTTCAACGAGGCGGGCTGTACGGCAAAAGAGGCGGGCGTCGACGAGATCTACAGCATCCTCGCCGAGGAAATGTCCGCCTTCCTCTCCGGCGTGGGAACGGCCGATGACTGCGCGGCGAAGATCCAGTCCCGGGTGTCCCTGTGGCTGGCGGAGAACGGGTGAAAGGGAAACTTGAGCAGGGTTTCAGTTGGACGAAGGACCTGTATCTGCCTTCCCCTAGGGGGGAAGGTGGCGCTCGCGCAGGATGGGAGTTCGCCAAGGGCGACTCCCTGGAGTT
>CACYWX010000267.1 GCA_902778205.1 uncultured Ruminococcus sp.
GGGGATGTTCACGAATTTCGTCTCCTCCACCCTGATGCTCGATACCCTGCGGTACGGGCTGAAGCAGGGAGGCGAAACCGCTGTGCTTCATTTCGTCCCAGACGGACTGGAGAAGCACGGGCGGACGGATCGAGACGCAGTCAAAATCCAAAAACAGTTCTTCGTACCCGGTGAGATCGGGGACGGCGAATCCGTCATAGTACTCGTAATTCACGTAGAGCGGAACGGCGGACACCCGCACGGGGTGTGCGGAGAGCGCTTCCGGATTTCCCTGCACCTCGTCCGACAGCAGGATCTTCAGCATCCGCCATGCGTTCAGCTTGTTCGGAGAGCTTTTCAGAATCGCGCCGAAGTTACAGATCATCGTGGACTTTCCGCCCTCCGCTGAAGGAGGCGTCAGAAGCACAGCGGTTTCGCCTCCCTGCTTCAGCCCGTACCGCAGGGTATCGAGCATCAGGGTGGAGGAGACGAAATTCGTGAACATCCCCTCCCGTTTCAGAATCGCGCCGTAGGACACATACGCCCCGTCCGCGTAGTCCAGAAGACACGGGTCGTTTCCCGCGAAGAGACGGCACAGATCGGCCATTTTTCGGAACGCGGTCTCATCCACCGACACCGCGGCGTTCTCATAGTCGATCATGCGGAACCCGGCGGCGGTATACAGGACGGAAAACATCGAGACGTCGTTGTCATGGGGCCCCAGATCGGCGAGGACGGTGCTGTCCGGGTGAAGGTCGTGGAATTTCGCGCAGGCGTCGAGGAAGCCGTCGAAGGTGTCGAGGTCATCCGGCGCGATCCCGATCTCAGAAAGAAGCTCTTCGCTCGTGGCAAGGATCTCGGGGAGGTGGCTGACAGGAGCGATCGTCCGTTCCCCGTGCAGCACGCCGCCGTCGAAGATTCCCTGGATGAAGTCGTCCGGGTCAATCTCCCCATAGGCGGAAAAATAGGGATTCAGATCCTCGAACAACCCCGCCGCCATGCTCTTGTAGACGTCGGGCAGAACCGACATGTCCGTAAAGAGAAGGTCCGGACCTTTTCCCGCGGGCACCTCCGCCCGAATGCGCG
This sequence comes from uncultured Ruminococcus sp., assembly GCA_902778205.1. Classification (GTDB taxonomy): domain Bacteria; phylum Bacillota; class Clostridia; order Oscillospirales; family CAG-272; genus UMGS1696. The sequence goes on from CACYWX010000267.1 coordinate 1,066, forward strand.
CTTCGTATTCCTCGGGGGAGAGCCTCTGCCAGTCGATTTGCACGTCCGGGTACAGCCGCTCAAAAATGTCCACCGCAGCCCGCATGGTGATGCTCAGCATATCCGTGGAATACAGCACGAGGGTATCCGTCGCCTCCGGCATCGTGAATCCCGCGTAGTCCGCGCCGCCGTCCGCCGGGACCGTCTCTCCGGAAACGACAGGGGCGGAACTTTCGACGGTATCCGTTCCCACGCTCTGCCCCGCTTCCCCAGAGGATGATTTGTCCTCGGACGCCGAAGCGGGAGCGGAAAGGGAGTTCGCTTCTTTCTCCTCCGGTTTCTCGGGCATCAGGCGCACCCGCGTCCCCGCTTCGATCCGGTCCAGCGCGGACAAAATGACCGAATGCCAGTAATTCACCCCGCCGCCGGAGAGAAGCATCAAATCCTCCCCGACCGCGAAGGGATCCCAGCCGTATGAAGCTGCGTCGTCGCCTTCCAGACTGAGATAGTCGTTTCCCGAGCGGATGTACAAACCCGTCTTCGGCTGGTAGTCCTCCGGTGAATACGCCTCGATGGGGAACGGGCTCACGTTGATCCGCTCCGCGTCGTACACCTCGCCGAAAAGCCCGAGGGAGGACGTGGCGACGTAGACGTAATACTGCTCATAGGTGTATTCCGTCCCCTCCTCGTCAAAGAAGGAGCGGCTTTCGGACAGGACAGCCTTCCGCGGGACGGTGAGCACATCGACCCACTCTTCTCCGAGGGCGAAGCTGTACTGCGTGGGCTGGACCGTCTCCACCTTCGGCTGCGTCCGCGCGCGGATGAGGAAGGAGGCGGCGGTGCAGGCAACGAGAAGCCCGACGACGATTGCCGTGGCGATATTGAGGATTTTCTTTGATCTTGTCATGCCGCCCACCTCATTTCAACGCCGAGTTCTCGATCCCGGTCATGAGCGCATCCTTGAAGTGCAGGAAAAGCAGCAGCACCGGAAGCATGGCGAGGATGCCACACACAAACGCCCGGCTCAGGTCCGCGTTCTTGATCTGGGACAGGAAGATCGACAGCGGATATTTCAGTCTGTCTTTCAGGAACACCAGCGGCTGTTCGACCATGTTCCAGGTATCGATGAAGTTCAGGATGACGAGGGAGGCAATCCCCGCTTTGGCCTGCGGGATCACGACGAGAAGGAGCGTTTTGAACTGATTCGCCCCGTCCAGCCGCGCGGCTTCGAGCACGGAATCCGGGATCGACTTGAAGGTCTGGGTCAGCAGGAACACGCCGAACGCCGAGCAGATACCGGGAAGGATGATTGCCGAGTACGAGCCGATCATGTTCAGCTTGTCCAACACGATGTAGTTCGGGACAAGCGTGACCTGCAGCGGGAGCATCATGAGCAGGACCATCAAAGCAAACAGCAGATTCTTCCCGGGGTACTTGAACTTGGCGAATCCGTACCCGCCGAGGCAGGCGAGCAGGGTTTGTCCCGCCGTAATCGCCGCGCAGAGGCCGAGGGACAGCCAGAACTTGCCGAGGTAGTCCGGGGTTGCGAGGAACACGTCCCAATAGCCTTTCAAGGACGGCTCCCGGGGGATCAGATGCGCGTCGACTTCGATGGGCGTGTCGTCCTCGTCGTCTTTCGAGGACGAGAGGATCTTGCCGTAGCTCGCCGTCAGTTCGTTCCCGCTCATGAATGAGTGCGTGACCATGAACAGCACGGGCAGGATCACCACGATTGACATGAGGATCAACACCACGAGCGTCACGATGTCGCCCGTTTTTTTGCGCTTTGTCATTACTCATGCCCCCCTTCGTCCTTGTCTCTGAGTCCGAGCAGCAGTCCCACCAGCGCGAAGATCACGAGGAAGACCAGTGCCGCGCCGACCGACAGCCGGATATAGTTCAGATTGATAAAGTTATTGTTCATGAAATGCTGGATCATGTAGATGCTCTGATCCGGGTGGTCGCCGAAGAGGATGTATGCCTCGCGGAAGGATTTGAAGAGGTTCACGATGGAGATCACGAGAATGAACCGGGTGTGCGGGGCAATCATCGGCAAAGTGATCCGCGTGAGCTTTTTCCACCAGCCCGCGCCGTCGAGGGAGGCCGCCTCGTAGAGATCCGGCGGAACGGAGTTCAGCGCGGCGAGGAAGAGCACCACGTTATAGCCGGTGTTCTTCCAGAGGTAGAGGATCAGGAGCACCCAGAACGCCTGCTCCCCCGTCCAGTCCGCCGCGTGCATCCCGAGGTGTTCCAGCACGCCGTTCACCACGCCGAGGTCGGAGAAGACGATCTGGAAGAACAGCACGACCGACGACACCGGGAGCACCAGCGGGAAGACAAAGAAGGTCCGGAAGATGTCGTACTTCTTGAGGTTGCGGAACAGCAGAAGCGCGATCAAAAGCGACAGGATCAGGATGCACGGCAGAGCGACGCCGAAGAATTTGAACGTGTTCTTCGCCGCGAGCTTGAACGCCGCGCTACCGAGGACGTCCCGGTAGTTTTTGAGCCCCACGAACTTCGACGATCCCATGCTCTCGGAGAGCGACATTTTGAGGGTGATCCCGAAGGGGACGACGAAGAACATCCCGAGGCCGACGAGAGCAGGAAGGGTGAAGAGGAAGCCAGTGAGGGCGTCCTTGGTGCGGAGGGATAAATGATGATGTTTCATGTTATTCGTCCTTGTACAGTTCAAGGGTGTTCAGGAATCGCTTGTATGCGTCTTCCCAGGTTCGTTCCCCGCGGACGTAGGGCAGGATTTCCTCGGAGAGATATTTACGGTAGACGCGCGGGAGCATCAAGGCTTCCGTGGGGGATTGTACGACGTCCATATACTGCATGAAAACATCATCTTCTTCCATTCCTTCCATCCAGAGGAAGTCATGGAGAGAATCGCGGCGCACCGGGAAACCTGTCCAGAAATAGGTGAGGCCGAACCGGGTTTCATCGTGACCGCCCTGAATATCGTCAGATAGCAGGACTTTCATGAGCCTCCATGCGTTCAGCTTGTTTTTTGCTCCGGTCGGAATGGCGGTGTTCATGACAATTGTGGCTGTAATGCCGCCCCGCAGATTCCTCTGAGCGAGCATGACCATTTCATCCCCGATATCCCTCAATCTGTAAGTCGTGGCATCAAGCCCCATCAGATTGGTGCTAAAATCATCAAACAAGCAATTTTTCGTGTTGATTGCCCATCCCGAATTGAACCATCCTTCTGACGCTTCAATAAGGTCCTGTTCAGACGGATGATAATTCGGATTGTAATACTTCTTTACAAGATCGACATACCGACGGAACGGTTCTTCATCGATCCGGATTTTATTGTTTTCATAATCAATCAGACTGAAACCGAGATTTGAATACAATGTGACGGTATTTGATATCTCCAGCGCACCACCGAACGTGTCGATGAACAAGGTTGATTCCGGGTGCTTTTCATGGAAACGGTCCGCGGCCTCAAAAAAGCCCTCACAGGTTCCGAGTTCGTCCGCTGTCATGCCGATTTCATCCAGGGTGGACCGTGCCGTCACAAGAAGCGGCATTTGATAGTTGATCGGGGCGAAAAACCTTTGTCCGTTCTGCAAACCTCCGTCCATGACAGGGACAACAAATTCTTCAAGATCGATGCTGTCATCCAGCGCGAAATAGGGATTCAGATCGGTAAACAGTCCTGTGGACATAGTTTTATAAACATCGGGAATATCCATACTTGTGAAGAGCAGAAGGTCCGGTCCCCGGCCTGCCGGGATTTCCGTGCGGATCTGCGACTGAAATTCGTCTTCGCTCATGGTCTTGTATTCCACCTCAATGCCGGGGTAATCTTTGGCAACTTCGTGGCAGATGGCGGTAAATTTACCGTCCGTCTTCTTCATAATATTTGCCTTGGTGACAATGGATACATAGTTTTTGCCGTTGTTTTTCGCATACTCAAACGCAGCTCTCGCAATTCTCTCGGTACCCAGGTCTGTGGTGCATTTAAAATCGACTGCTAAAGTATCGGGAATCTCAACACCTCTTGAGCCCAACACATACTCACCCTCGGTGTTTTCTCTAAAGAAAATA
>CACYWX010000268.1 GCA_902778205.1 uncultured Ruminococcus sp.
GGCACAGGGGCAGGGTCGAATACTGCGCCCAGGAGATGATGGAATAGTCGTCCGCGTTGGCCGTGATGGAGCTCCGGGCCTCCCCGGGAAACTCCTGCGCGGTGCCGGTCCCGGACGAGCGATAGAGGAAGGCGATGTTCAGCCTCTCGCTCACCGAGGCGTTCCGGTTGTAGACCGCGTCGTCCACCACGTCCCCGGTCAGCTCCTCCACAAGGATCTCCTGCTCGTCCACGCCGCCGCGGTACAGAATGGGCACGCTCAGCCCGCCGAAATCCAGATCCCCGGGGAGGTTGTCCCGAACGTCCGCCCGGGAGACCTCCTCCTCCGCTTCCACGGGATTCTCTGCACCGGTATCGGAAATTCCTCCGTCCGAAACCGGCGCGGCAGTCTCCTCCCCCTCGGCGGCGGACTGCGCGCATCCGTACAGGGACGGGATCAGCAGGGACAGGGCCAGCAAAACCACGGCAGTTTTTCTGATGATCATACTCCGACGCTCCTTTCGCGTATCGGCTGAAATCCGTTATTCTCCGGCACCGCCGGGCCTTATTTCTCAAGGATCACGACGAAATCGCGGTCCGTCAGGACGGGAGAGGCCGGGGAGGAAGAGAGGTCCTCCCTGAACCGCCCCTCGTCCAGATCGTACACGCGGATCCGGCTCCATGTCCCCGTGCTGATAAAGGACACCGGAACCGGCTCCCTCCTCCGCAGGGAAAACTGCTCGGCCATCCCGCCCCGTCCGTCATCTACATTATAGGACGAGGGCGTTCCGGTACAGCGCAGATAGACCAGTCCGATCCGGCCTCCGTCCGCCAGAAGAACCTTCTGACCATATCCCGGAACGGGCTCAAGCGCCGGTCCGCAGGCGAGAAAATCCTCCCGCTTGAGCGCGGGCAGGCGGACGGTTCTCCCGCCGGATCCCGAATCGTCCCCCAGAACGAACCGGAACGGCACCCCGGTCTCCAGACTCCACTGCTCCGCGTCGAGCAGCTTCTGATATTCCGGGCTCTCCGCCTTGACGCAGAACCGGTGCTTCCCGTCCGTCGCCGACCGGTCCGGGCACCATTTCCAGGAGGGAAACCGGCACGCCCGCTCTCCGCCGCGCCACAGCTCCTCAAGGGACCGCTGAGCCTCGGAGACGTCGATCGACAGAGGCGGATCGGGGATGAGAGGCCAGTCGTCCAGCGTTCCGAACACCTCCCGGACGGCGTGATACTGACCTTGTCCGCGCGCCAGCCAGGAGATACACCCGGGCGCTCCGGACAGAAGGGTCATCCAGACCATGTCCCGGCTGAGCAGCGTCAACAGTTCCTTCGCGCCCTCCCATTCCGCCCTTCTGAGGGGCAGGGCCTCCCACTCCCCCATCATGACCGGGACGGCGGCAGACACATACTGCAGGGACATGTCGGTGATGGCGGCGTAATCCATGCCGGGCCGGGAGCCGCAGATGTCGGGATAGTTGTGGAGAGAGAAGAAGTCCGGCCGGATCTCCCGCGCCCAGTGGATCGGATCGTGTCCCAGAAGCCCCACGCCGGGATTGCTGACTGAGACCGGAAGACCGGGAGCCAGACGCCGGATGTGCTCCGTCATGTCCCGGTGCCAGTCCAGATAGTCCGGCGTATCCTCCCATCGGAAGGTGTTCATGGGATCGGCGTGGGGACTGGCCCATCCGGATTCGTTGAACAGCTCCACGGCGAAGAGGGAGTCGAAGTCCGTCAGCTCCGGGATGATCTCGTCCAGAAACCGGTGACAGCAGGCGCGGACGTCGGGATCGGAGAAAAACCGGTCGTAGGAGACCAGATCCTCCGGGTGCTCAAGAAAGCGTCTCTGCTCCGGGGCGGCGGTGGCGATCTCCTCCCTCGTCCACAGCCGGGTCCCCCAGTATGTTCTGGTATAGGGCTGGCAGTAGAAGCTGCATTCCGGCTCCGTGAACAGGCAGAGCTGGAGACGGATCCCGTATGGCTCCGCCTCGCGGAGATAGGCCTTGATCTTGTCCAGCAGAGGGCGGTTGACCCGTCCTCCGATGTCCAGCCCCTCCCACGCGGAGCCGCCGCTGTCCCCTCTCGGAAACATGCGGACCGCCGTGGCTCCGTCCTCCTCGGAGAAGAACCGGAACAGCTTCCGCCAGACGCTCCGGGCGGCATGCTGGAACTCCATGAGCCGGCCGCCGTGCTGGGAATCCGCCGCCAGCTCCTCTCCCACGTAATCTGTGGAAAAATAGCATCCGAACTGTCCGAGCGGGATATACCGCTCTCCGTTTTCAAGCCGGAACTCCCGGCCGTTCCATATGGTCCGCATCACGGCACGCCCTCCGCTCGCTGATGTTCCGCCGGATCACTCCATTCCCGGGAGCTTTTCCGGCGCGGTTCCGATTACGGATGTTATATCGGCTCCCTGCCCCGCCATTCGCGGTAGAGCTTCCCTTCCCAGCCGCTCAAATCGGACGGATCGGAGACGCATCCCTCCTGCCGGAACCAGACCCGCATGGGAAGGGGTCCGCGGTTGTTCCAGCGGCGGTATTCGATGAGGGTCAGCGTCTCCCCGGCCGTCGTCGTCACCGTGACAGTCCCGTCCTCCCCGAGAACGGGCGGATCGGCTGAGAGAACCGGATCCAGGTCCTCCCACCGGTCCACGGGCTTCTCGCAGCAGTACAGCACGGGGCCCCGCTTCACGGCGATCCTGTCCCGGTCCGCTTCCGCCCAAGGATGGGCTTCGACCTTTACCGGCTCCGCAGAGTATCCGATGCCGACAACGGTCTCCCCGGCGGGAACCGTCAGGACGGCGTACCCCTTTTCGACCGTATATGGCATGGAAAGATCGAATCCGCACGCCCAGGACGGGATCCGGATGCGGAGCGTTTTCGGCGTCGGGCTGACGATCCTCAGACGTTTCCCGCAGGGATCGGACTCCAGTGTGAGCCGGGCATCGGAGCATTCCGCCTCCGCGTCGATGAAGAGGTTCACCCAGATCTCGTCCCCGCGGACGGCGAACAGGTACGACGGAAGCGCTCCGACAGCCTTCAGAAGCATGGGAGGACAGCAGGGACAGCCGTGCCAGCTCCAGCGCTCCCGGCCTCCCCGGCTCTCCAGCGGATTCTCATAGGTATACCGGGTCCCGTCCTCCGAAACCGCCGCGGGCAGAAGGTTCAGGATCGTGGACTCAGCGGTGTCCCAGACGGAGGCCTCCTCGGTGAGCCGGAACATGGAGGCGGCGAAGAACAACAGTCCCACCCCGGCACAGGTTTCGAGATACGCGTCGTTCGGCAGCTCGTACTGCGCGCCGAAGCGTTCGTCATCCCGGAAGGCCCCGACGGAACCGTTGATGTGCAGCTTGGTCAGGGAGATGTCGTCCCAGATGGCCCGGGCCGCGGTCTCAAGTTCAAAGTCATCCGACGCCGCCGCGGCCTCCGCCATGCCGGTGTAGAACAGCGTTGCCCGAACCGCGTGGCCCACCGCCTCCCGCTGCTCCCGGCCTGTCCGGTGGTCCTGGGCATACTCCCGCAGAAACGGCGGGAACTGGTGCCGGTTTTCGTGATTGCCCTTGTTGTCGATGAAGAATTTCGCCAGCCGGAGGTATTCCCCTCTCTGCGCGCCCATCCGCTCCGCCAGTCCGGGTTCCTCGTCGAACAGGGCTTCCAGCGAAATCAGCGCGGATTCCGCCAGGGAGTGCTCGCACACGATGTTCCACTTCGGCGGCGGACCGATGCGCTCCGTCAGATAGTTGGCGCACCGGACAGAGCATTCCAGGAGGGAGGTCTTCCCGGTGGAGCGGTAGTGATGGACTCCCGCCTCGATCAGGCATCCCGCGTCGTAGGTCTCGTGCTGCCAGCGGGCGTTCCCGCCGTTCAGTCCCCAGAGCTGACCCGGACGCTCCAGCGTCACATAGGGGTGGAGCCAGCCGTCCTCACCCTGGGCCCGGCGGATGGCGTCGATGATCCGGTCCAGCTGTTTCTCGAGGGCCGGATCCGGCTCCGCGGCGCAGAGATCGGACACGCCCCGGATCACCTCGCCGATCAGCCCGTGATACCAGGGGGGACCGGCGTGACCGCCTCTCTCTCCCCGGGCGACGCGCTTATAGTTCTCCACCGCGCCGTCCCGGAGGAACTTCCGGAGCACGTCGGGCGCGGTGACGGTGCGGAGCTTTTCCAGATACGGGGCGAAGAATCCGTCGGTGATCCTGACCTGACGCAGGCCGAGAGGTTCAGGCCGCTCTGTCGATGAAAGTATGCTCTCCACTGTTTTCTTCCTCTCTGTGGTCCGTTCTCACGGTGAGTCGGACGCGGTCATTATGGATTCTTCAGGCTGTCAAAGGATTTCTGGAGCTTTTCCAGCATCTTCTTCTGCACCTTCTCGTTTTTCGCGTAATAGGAGGCGAAGTCCTTCGTGGGGCTGTTCACGCTCATCATATTCATGAGCGTCTACGCGAATCCGCCGTAGTTGGAGTAGATGTACGAGAAGTCCAGCACGATGGTGTTGCCGATGATCTCCAGCATTTCGGCGGACTCGTTGTCGTAGGAGAACTTGGTCTTCAGAGCGATCTCAAACAGGGCGGGACGCACCTGCTTGTAGCCCTCCGCCGACATGGCCTCGATGATGATCCCCAGCCGCTCGTCATTCTGGGAGGTCACGGGGATCGCGTACGGTCTGTCGGTGGAGCCGGAGATATAGTTCTCCTGCAGCTCGTTCAGCTTCGGGATCGGGAGGATGCCGTAGGTGACCTCACTGCCGCGGAGGGTGCCCATCACGTCGCCCAGCGCGAACATGCCGAAGAGCGCGTTCCCCGTCGCAAAGGTGAAAATGCTTTCGGAGTTGTTGAGGTAGCCGCCCTCCGTCTCCGCCATCATGTGGTAGAATTTCTCGATCAGCGTCAGCGTCGTCTCGTTGTTGATGTCGAGATACAGCTGTCCGTTCTCATCCTCCTTGACGGGCTCGATGCCGAAGGATTCCTGAATGGCGTACAGAGCGGAGCTGCAGGCAAAGCCGTAAATGTCGTTGTCGTCCCGCCGCCCGTCTCCGTTGACGTCTATGTAGACGTTCTCCATCATCTCGGTGAAGTCGTCCAGATACCATTCGCCGTTGCGGACCTTTTCATAGGGGATCGCGT
>CACYWX010000269.1 GCA_902778205.1 uncultured Ruminococcus sp.
GTTTTTTGTACTCTTTTTTTCTTGGAGCCTGCTCCTCGGTCGAGATGATGCAGTTCTGTTTTGCCCTTCGCTTTTCAGCGGGAGTTTCGGAAGCGGCTAGCAAATGAAATTTGTGTCGGCGAGGCCGCGAACACGGTTCCGGGTGTGCCCGCATCTTCCTGAATGAAACCGAGCTGGGTCGGGCTCGGATCTCAGATAAGAAGAGCGCGGGTCACGGGGAGGCGTTCGCGTCGCCCGAATGACTCGGACATACTCTGCGGAAATTCCCCGGCGCCCCGACAGTAATGGGCAGACGGCAACCTTCCGCTTCATCGCACATCACGGGCATTATACCATGATTTCAAAAGATTGTCAACAGCGTCTGCAAAAAAACGCGACGGATTTCCGGCTGATTCCCGCGGTTCTTTTGTCTATTCTGTCCCTGAGAAACCGTACTGCGCCTCCCTATCCGCCGGACCGCGCGCGGAATCCGCTCTCTCTGCCCTTCCCTTTTCTTAAGTTTCACTGAATTTCCCGTTTTTTCTTCGTCTATCCCCTTGTCAACGGGAAGGATTTATGGTATTATAATTATATGTATCGAACAATCCCGAGCTTCAGCCGTCCCGGGCGGTCCCCGCTCTCCCGGCTCCTCTGTTCCGAAAGGCTTTTTTATTCATGTCCGACCGTACAAACGCCGCGCCTGTGTCCGGAACCTCCGCAACCGGCGCCGTTCTCCGCCTGATTCCTTCCGTTCTGGGGCTCCTTCTGGCTGTGCTCTACTGCCTGGCCATGGCCCGGGACTTTGACTTTTCCATCGGCCATTTCGCCGCCGATTCCGTGCCGTTCCGCGCCGCCGTCGGCGTGGGGATCCTCGGAGCGTTCGTCTCCCTGCTCGCCGGCGTCTGTCTTTCCGGACGGACCGTTTTCACCGGCCTGGCCTCCCCCGGACCTCTCTCCTTCGCCGCCGCGGCCGCCGGAGCCGTTCTGTCCGCCGCCCTGTGCGTGAGGACTCTTCTCCGGTATCCCGCCGAGCTGGCCGAGGAAACCGCCGAGAGCCTGTCCCCCACGAAGCTGTACCTTGCCGCCTCGGTCCTCGGGCTCTTCCTCTCAGCCGCCCTGATCCTCTCCCTCCGCCGGGAGGGAAGGCACCGCTGGTATGCCCTGATCTGCACCCTCTTCGGGGGACTGTCCGTCAACGTGGCCATGTTCGCTGCCTACTTCGACTTCTCCGTCCCCCTCAACAGCCCCGTGCGCAACTTCACCACCCTCTGCCAGGCATCCGCCCTGCTGTTCCTGCTGAGCGAAGCCCGACTCTCCCTCACCCGTGAGGACGTCCCGGGAGATCTTCCGACGGGCTTCCAGACCTTCGCGTCCTCCGCCTGTTCCGTTTTCTGCATCGGCATCGGAGGCGGCGGCGCGGCCTGGCGGCTGATCCGGAGCTTCTCCTTCGGCAGCGAGATCATCGGCAAAACGCCCGAACCCAACCTCTCCTTCCTGCGCCTGGCCCTGTACCTGGCCCTGGGGCTTCTGGCCGCGGACAGACTTCTTCACACGAATCTGCGCCGCCTGAGCCCGGAGGAGATCGCCGAAAACCGCCGGAAGGCGCGCGAGGAAAAAGAAAAGAGAAAAAACGCCCCCGCGGACGGGGATAATTCTACTGACGATTAAGGAGCCGACATGGATAACGAAATCAAACTGACCCTCGATCCCACCGCAGGCATTTCCGCAGCGCAGGCAGCACCCGCCCCGGCGGCTCCGGATCCTCTTGCCGCAGCAGCCGCAGCCATGGCCGCGGACGTCGCCGCTCAGTCCAAGCCCGCCGAACCGAAGCCCGCCGCTCCCGCAGGTCCCGCCATCGACGAGACCATGTTCACCGAGGCCGAACGCAAGGCCATCGCGGACTTCTCCAAGCAGATCGACATCACCGACTCCTCCATGATCCTGGGGTACGGCTCCGCCGCCCAGAAGAAGATCTCCGATTTCAGCGACACCGCCCTGGGCAGCGTCCGGAATAAGGATTTCGGCGAGGTCGGCGGCATGATCACCACCCTCATCGGCAATCTCCGGGCCCTGAACGACGACGCGGAGGACAACAAGGGCTTCCTCGGCGTCTTCCGAAGCTCCAAGCGCAAGATCGAAAACCTCAAGACCAAGTACGACAAGTGCGAGACCTCGGTGAACGACATCGTCTCCATCCTGGAGCAGCATCAGATCACCCTTCTGAAGGACGTCTCCATGTTCGACCAGCTCTACGAGATGAATCTCTCCTATTTCAAGGAGCTGTCCATGTATATCCTGGCCGGCAAGAAGAAGCTGGCCGAGGAGCGCGCCACCACCCTCGTCGAGATGAAGAACAAGGCCCAGCGCTCCGGACTCCCGGAGGACGCCCAGGCCGCCAACGACTTCGAGGAGCAGTGCACCCGCTTCGAGCGCAAGCTCTACGATCTGGAGCTGACCCGCATGGTCTCCATCCAGATGTCCCCCCAGATCCGCCTGGTGCAGAACAACGACACCATGATGACCGAGAAGATCCAGACCGTCATCATGAACACCATCCCCCTCTGGAAGAGCCAGATGGTCATCGCCCTGGGCATCGAGCACTCCCGCCAGGCCATGGAGGCCGGACGCCTGGTCACCGACATGACCAACGAGCTTCTGAAGAAGAACAGCGAGGCGCTCCATCAGGCCACCGTCGCCGTCACCAAGGAGGCAGAGCGCGGCATCGTGGACATCGAAACCCTGACCCACACCAACGAGGAGCTGATCCGGACCCTGGACGACATCCAGACCATCCAGAAGGAGGGCCGGGAGAAGCGCATCGCCGCCGAAGCCGAGCTGGGCCGCATCGAGACCGAGCTCAAGCAGAAGCTCATCAACTTCCAGTAATTCAGGTAAACCAGGAATCCAGTAATCTGACGAAGGACCGGGATCGAATCATGATCAACACTCATTCTAAAGGTCTTCCGGGACGGACCGGGAGTCTGCGGAGCCGGGGCGGAAAGCTTTCCCTGGCCGTCCTCAGCGTACTCCTGATTCTCGCCATGACCCTTCCCGCGCTGGCGGAAACCGTCTATCCGAAGCCCACCAACTACATCGCCGACGACGCCGCGATTCTCTCCGAATCCACGGTGCGCGAGATCAAGGAAAAGAACGACACGCTGATTTCCGAGGTGAAGGCCGTCATCGCCGTCTGCACCGTGAAAACCACGGACGGCGTGGACATCGGGAAATACGCCCGCTCGGTCTACACCGAATGGAAGCTCCCCGTGGGCGTGCTGATCCTCATCGCCTCGGAGGACAACGCCTTCTATCTCGTCCAGAGCGCCTCCATCGGCGACAAGATCACCAACGAAGATCTGGAGGGGATCCGGGACCGGGAGATCGAGGAGGATTTCGCCGCCGGCAACGTGGACCGCGCGGTCCGGAAGGCCGTCTCCCAGCTGTCCATCCTCATGCTGAAGGAGCTGAAGCCCGAGGAAGAGGAGGCCGGAACGTCAGCCTCCGCCGGGACCGAAGCGTCCGCTGATGCACAGACGACTCCCGCGGAGGAGAAGAAGTCCGCCGGAAGCATCGTCGTGAAGATCCTCAAGGCCCTTCTCATCATCGTGCTGGTGCTGGCCGCCGCCTTCGTCATCCTCTTCGTGTTCGCCATGTTCAACGATGACGCGGCCGCCTTCATGCAGAAGACCTTCTTCCGCAAGAACAGCGGATCCCACGGCGTCTCCCCGTCCTATTACGACGACCGCCTCTACGACGATCCCCGCCGGCAGACTCCCCGGAACCGCCCGGCTCAGAATCCGAACGGCCAGCGGCAGTATCCGGTCCAGTCCGGCGGACAGAGACCCCGGAATCCGCAGCAGGTCCCCGCTCAGTATCAGAATCAGTACCAGCAGTATCCCAATCAGCAGTACCAGGTTCAGCAGGCTCCCGTCCAGTATCAGAACCAGCAGTTCCCTGCCCAGTACCAACAGCGGCAGTATCCCGCTCAGTATCAGCAGAGGCAGTACCAGAATCCCCAGCAGTACCCCGCCCAGTACCCGAACCAGCAGCAGTTCTCCTATCAGAACCAGGCTCCCCGGCAGGTACCGCAGCAGAATGCATCCTACAACGCACGCCAGACGGCACGGCCCCGGCAGAACCGCCCCGCGCCTCAGTCCTCCCAGCCCTATTCCGCCGAGAACGATCCTAACGTGATCCGTCAGAAGCAGGCCCAGAGCCAGGGAGATCCGTCGGCCACCCAGACCTACACCATCCCCGGACGCGGCGGTTATTGATCCGGCCCGATCCGGAAATACCGGTACTTCCGCCGCTCCCGTCTCCGGAGATCCTCTTCGGCGGCCGGAGCGGCCCTATTTTTGACTGAAACAAGGATTGATCCATGATTTCCATCAGCGTAAGCAATCTGGCCTTCCGGACCGGGACCCGCGAGATCCTCGCCGGCGTGACCTTCTCCCTGGAGGAGGGGGACCGCCTGGCCATCGTGGGCGTCAACGGCAGCGGGAAATCCACCCTGCTCCGGATGATCTGCGGGGAGTATCCCCATGACGAGGGCGAGGTCCACATTGCGAAAAACAAGATCGTCGGGATGCTGCATCAGGACGACGCCTTCAATATAATAGGAAGCGACGGACGGGAGATCCCCGCCTCGGAAGCGGAGGACTCCTCTGATATAAAGGAAGAAAACCGTCCGGACGCCTCCCCCATCGACTGCACGGTGCTGGGGCAGATGTACGCGGTGTTCCCCGATCTGTGCCGGGCGGAGGTACGGCTGGCGGATCTGCAGGCCCGGCTGGACAGCGCCGATCCCGCCGATACCGACACTCTGAACCGCCTGTCCTCCGAATATACGAACCTGAACAACCGCTTCATCCGGGACGGCGGCCTCTACTATAAATCCCGGTGCCGGAGCATCCTTGCGAACCTCGGCTTCGACGAGAGCGTCTGGGGCCGGCCCGTGGCCACCATGAGCGGCGGTCAGCGCACCCGTCTCGCCCTGGCGCGTCTTTTGTCCCGGGAACCGGACATCCTGATTCTGGATGAGCCCACCAACCATCTGGACCTGGACACCATGGTCTGGCTGGAGGGCCATCTTGCGGCCTATCCGAA
>CACYWX010000270.1 GCA_902778205.1 uncultured Ruminococcus sp.
CGAAATGACCGCGCCGCTTGAGATGTCCGTGGCGAGGCGCTCCCAGACCGCAAGCTCCGCGTCCCTCGCCAGCTCCGCGGCGGCTTCGTTCGCGTTCTTGATCTGTTCCTTCTTGATGGTGTTGCGCAATACCTTGTAGGCGTTCGGCTGATTCGGGTCGACGCCGTATTTGGTGTAGAGCTTGTCGATGTATTTCTTCTTCTGCTCCGCCTGCTTCCTCGCTTCCTCGAGCAGCTTCGCGGCCTCCTCCTTTATTTTCCGGAGCGTTTCGGCATATTCCTTCTGCAGGCGTTCCAGCTCCGCCGCCCGTTCCGCCTCCTGTCGGGCGATTTCCGCCTGACGTTCGAGCTCCGCCTGACGTTTGAAAGCCTCCTGCCGGGCCGCTTCCTGACGGAGCCGCTCTTCTTCGGCGCGCGGGTCGTTTCCGTTCCGTGTCGGCACCTCCGTCTGAGCGGTCGAGGGATCGGTCTCCGTCGGCGCTTCCGGTCCTCCTCCGGTCGTCAAGGCTCCGATGGCGGCGCCGATGATGGCTGCTCCGGCGGCTGTCCCGATGATGCCCGCGGTCTTTTCCGGGAGATCGCCGCCCTCTTCCCACTGCTGATGCGGCTTCGACGGTTCGGGCGATTCGGGGGGCAGATAGCCCGTGCTTCCGGTGTCCTCCTCACCTCCGCCGCCGAAGAGCGTCTCCCACCAGTTCTCGCCGTCTCCGCTGTCCGACGATCCGCCGCCGGGGTTCGGCTCCTGCGGATCGACGGCGATGACTCCGCCGGGCAGGACCACGTCCGCGCCGCTGTCCATCACGACGAAGATGAAGCGGTAACGGAAGGTGACCTCATCGATCTTGATTCCCTTATATTCGTTCTGATACAAGAGTCTTGCCTGACAGTCCGCGTAGATCAGCTCGTCGCCGGGCTGGACGGTGTAGATCCATCCGCACATGGCCGCGTCGCCGGTAAAGATTTCGCCGTTCGCGTCTGCTTTTGCGTTCGGTTCCCAGACAAAATCCTCCGCTCCGTCGATCATCTCGCCGTTGTGCTGGACCGCGCGGACGTTGGAGTTGAAGCAGCTGTACTCCGTCGGTGCGATAATTGCCTCCGCGGGACGGGCGGGGTCGTTGTTCGCCGCCTGATAGTTGTCGTAGCGGTTGATGGCGAACGCCGTGCCTATGTTATAGTCTGTACAGATTGTCTCGATGGTGTCGCCCGTGTAGACCTCGCCGACGTAGACGAGCTCATTGACATAGTCCTCCGTCTTCTCACTGACCTTCTCCAGATTCCATTCATTCTCGGTAAAAACCCGGCAGCCGAGCACGGTTCGGATTCCCAGATAAGAGGCCGCCTTGAATCTGGGATCGTCAACAGCGACGGTATGGCCTTCTCCCGAGTAATAATAATTCGTCATGAGCCACATCCCGCTCCGGTCGTGCCCCGCGTAGTTCGAGCGTCCGCGGTCCGTCCAGTAGGAATCGAAGGGCTGCTCCGACCAGAAGGCGTCTCCTTCCCCCAGATGACCGATGGGTTCGCCCCAATCCGGATCGCCGACATAGGTGTCGCCGTAGTGCTTTTCCTGCTCCTTCGTCTCGGTGTTCACCTGCTTCGCTGACGCCGGAGCCGCGAGGGAGCCGAGGATCCAGACCGCGCCGAGGGCAGCGATAATCCGTTTGGCCTTCATGCCCTGTCCGCCCCCTTTCCTTTGCCGATCGCATTGAGGATCATCCCGACGAGCAGAAGAGCCGCGGGGATGAGATAGGGAATCAGCCCGTCCGGGAGCGCGTCCCCGACGAGTTCCCCCACGCCGGTCGTCAGCTCCTCCGCCTTCTCCGCAATCGTGAGAAGTATCCAGCCGAGGAACCCGAGAGCTGAGCCCGTGAGAAATCCCTTGTACCGTCCGGGGAGCAGGATTTTTCCCGTCATGCGGCCGTCCGTGACCTTCCGCGCGGAAAACGAGGCGGCGAGGTCCACAAGAAATCCGTTCCGCCCCGACAGCGCCTCGAGGGACAGGACCGCTCCGGCGACGCCGACCGGGATCCCGTCCTCTCCGGCGAATCCCGCCGTGAAGGTATAGGCGATCCCCGCGAACCCGATTCCGAGCAGAGCCGCGCCAAGGTTGAAGCCGGGCTCGGAGAAGATGTTCCCGATCCCGCGGACCGCCTTCCCGATCCCGCCGTACAGGATCGAGCAGAGCGCCGCGCCGACGACGCCCTTGCCAATGGTGCCGCCGATGATCTGCAGGATCGTTCCGCCCGTTCCGCCCCGCGAATAGGTGACTTTCGCGAGAACGGCGAAGACCCCGTCCAGCGAATCCAGCAGGCGCAGGTGGTTGAGCCAGATCCAGAGGGCCGAGATCGCGGCGGTGAAGAGCAGCGCTTTGAATTTCGTGAAGATCTTGAACATGCCGCCGATCAGCCTGCCGATCTGAGAGAAGAGAACGGCAAAAGTCCCCCTGATCTTCCCCGACGGGCCGAAGGCATACGACGGCGAAAGAGGGACGGTCGATATGGGCGCGCTCATCGCCCGGACCGGCTCGGCTGATACGCGCGAGGGTATCGTACCTGTCTGAACAGCCGCGCCGCATTTCTCACAGAACCGGGCCCCGTCGGACAGCTCCGCGCCGCAGTGGATGCAATACTTTTTCATCATGTGGTCTCCGCCTGACTGAGTGATTGTTCCTTTGCTTCGTAATACGCATGTACCAGACTCCGGCAGCCCATTTCCTTCATATCCTCATACCGGACGTCATACCGCTTCTTCGTGTGCCTTCCGCTGACCAGAAAGCGGATGCAGTCCTGGGCGTACAGATCGATCGCGTGCAGGCTCTCCGCCGTGTTGATCGCGGGAAAATACCATCTGCTCCAGGACAGGTCGTTGTCGTCCGGCGGGTCAAACAGCTTCCGGTTGAAGACGCGGATGAACGCACGGGCCGCGCGCTCGCCGTCGATCCCGTTCCGCTTCTTCCAGCGGGCCAGAGCGTCCCGTTTCCGCCGCATCTTCTGCTTCATCTTCCGAACGGACAGGGGAGCGACGTCGATTTTTCCGTTGTCGAAGGAGAAGCCCAGAAAAGAGAAGGGCTCCCCCGGGGCGATATACTGCTCCTTGGCCGGGTTCACGGACAGCCCGTGCCCGGCTAAGAAGGAGCGGACAGCTTCCGCGCGTTTGTCCCGCTCCTCCGCCGTCCCCGCAAACAGGAGGATGTCGTCGGAATACCGGAGAAAGACGCACCCGCTGTTCTCAAACGTCCGGTCGAGCTCGGCGAGAAAGAGGTTGGCGTAAAAGGCCGAAAGCGGGGTTCCGGCCATGATCCCCTTTTTCTCCCGCACGATCCTTCCCCTGTCGAGCACGGAGGGCTCCCGCAGAAGGGACGCGAGGAACGAAAACAGCTCCCCGTCCCCGCCGAGAACGGCCTCCAGCATCGGAAGAAGCCGCTCCACGGGGACGGAGTTGAAATAATCGTGAATGTCGGCCTTATAGCCGCTCATGGCATAAAGCCCTTCGACGCGCCGGAGCCTGCGGACTGCGTCCTTGGCGGTCACCCCCGGCCGGAAGGAGTACAGTCCGTCGGAAAACAGCCCGTCGTACTGTCTCAGAAGGATCCAGGTCAGGAGCTTCAGGACGGTGTTCTCCGGCTCGGGATAGGTGTAGACGATCCGCTTCTTGTCGGATCCCACCTTGTTGAGAACGGACCTGCGCGGCAGGGGAAAGGACTCCCGCATGGCTTCGCACACCGGAAGATACCGTTTTTCTTCGATGTAAGTCCGGAGCTCCTCCGCGAACGGTTTCGGACACGCGAGGGACCGCTTGTATTCGTAGAACGCTTTCCAGAGGCGTTCGTCCGACAGATAGTCGAGAAGAGACATGGATATTCGCTCCGAATCGTGAAAACAGAAAAAAGCGGAAAGAGAAGTGAGTTAAATCCCAATAAATTATGGGTTTTACAAGACCGTACACAGAAGGGCTGCCTGCGAAGTCATGGTTCGGTCCTCTGTGCCTGATCCGCCGCAGGCGCTGTGCGTTCTCTTTCCGCTTTTTTGACTTGTTACCGGCTGACTGCGTCCCGGAGGCGCTTCACTACATAGGCGCGCGTATTCCACCAGCCGTGATGGTCGTAGTAGAACCGCAGATACGGGATCCCATCACGCCGGCAGTCGCTCCGGATCCGGTTGACGGAGCAGCCTTCCGACATCAGTTCAACCACGAGCGCCATTGACGATCCCGAAAAGAACGTATACAGGACCCGCTTGCTGTTGGAAGGGAGGGTCCTGTTCATGCGGTACTGCGGCAGCTCCTCCCGGAATATGCTCTCGAAGTATTCCATAAAGGTGCCGTTGTAGTTGTACTGGTTTTCCTCGTCGGGCATCTCGTCTCCCCATGAGAAGCCGGACGCGGGCTTTGCCGTCTGCTTTCCGCCGGTGGGGCCGGTGAACAATCCCTTTGCGGTTTTTTCAATATTCTTCCTATCCTTGCCGAGAAGCTTTGACAGAAAATCCATCCCGATCCTCCACTTGGCTTTACATGGGTACGGCGGTCTTCCGGATTCAGTATACTCCAATACCCCCGCTTTGTCAAGTCCAATACCATATGAATCCGCCGAACACGCGGAAAAGAACGAAGGGCCTGTCGCTTTCGGCTTTGCTTTCGAAGCCGCTTCGGCAGGTCCTTCCTCAACGTGTGAATACGCGGCGGTCAGTCCGCAGTCCCCTCAGACGTCTCCCTCTCATTCCTTTCTTTTGGCAGGATCGGGGAAGCACAGCAGAATGTTCACGGAAAACAGCCCGGCCTCGTTCTTGATGTCCAGGGACCCGCCGTAGCGGTGAACCGTGGCGGAAACCGAGGCCAAGTCCGATGCCGTGTCCCTCCCGGTCGGATACCGGCAGGCCGTTCTTCATAGGGACCTTCCGGGAGCAGGGATTCTCCACGGACAGCCCCATCATGGCGTCCGACAGCATCCTTCCGATGGCGCGGACCCGGCGGTTTTCGGGAGGCTCCTCCCCGGCGGCCCGAACGGCGTTTTCCAGAAGGTTTCCGAGAATGGAGCAGAAATCCGCCTCCCGGACGGGCAGCTCTCTCGGCAGCTCCAGCCTCCATTC
>CACYWX010000271.1 GCA_902778205.1 uncultured Ruminococcus sp.
AGGAATCTCTTCATCCGGATAATCCGGGGGAGCCAGCGGTGTGGGTTCGTCGGGAATATCCTCCTCCGGCGGGAAATCGGGAGGCGTCAGAGGCGTGGGCTCGTCGGGGATCTCCTCCTCCGGCGGCGGGACCTCGGTCTCGGTTTCGGTCTCCGTCTCGGTTTCGGTCTCCGTTTCGGTTTCAGTCTCGGTTTCCGTTTCGGTCTCCGTCTCAGTCTCCGTTTCGGTCTCGGTTTCCGTTTCGGTCTCCGTCTCAGTTTCGGTTTCGGTGTCCGTCTCGGTCTCCTCGGACTCCTCCGTTCTCGTATACTTCGGGATCACGGTGACGTCGTAGGTCCACTCCCACTCGTGGGTATCCGGATCCTCTTCTCCCTGACCGGGCACCAGCACCATGGCGTAGGTGAAGGTATAGGTGACGTCGTCCGTGTTGTTCCAGTCGTAGAACCGGAGCAGGTACAGACCCGTATCCAGATTCGAGAAGGTCACGGAGCCGTTGGTCACATAGGCAGTCAGAGCACTCGACAGCATGGCCGGGTCGTACCGGAGAATGTTCCAGACGTTACGGGCCAGCCGATCCCAGCCGGCGGCCTCGGTGATTTCGAAATTCAGTCCCGCGAAGGCCGGCAGAGGCGTGTATTTCACGTGCTCCGCAAAGCCCTCGGCATCTGCGATTTTCCAGGCGTACACGGCTACAAGGTCGGCGTTCTGTACGATTTTTGACGGATCGGTGTTGAACACGACGGTGATCGAACCGGTCTGCGTCGTGTCGATCTGTCCCGCCCCGAGTACCGGCACGACGGTCAAACACAGGACGAGCAGAAGAACCAGCGGAAGAAAAGTCTTCTTCATATCAATCAACCACTCTTTTCGATTAGAGTATTATCAACAGGGATACAGGGACAGGTATATCATACCACATCCCCGCGTCTTTGTCAAGTTGTTTGTTCAAACTTCGGAGAAAACTTCCCCGTCAGTTTCCCTTCAGCTTTTCCGCGGTCTCGTCGTAGGCGGCCGAGATCCGGTCCAGCTCCTTCTCCGCGCCCTTCTTCACCTTGGCCCAGACGGACATGAGGTTCTCCGCCTGATTGTTCTCGAAGGCGTTCGTGAAGGAGGAGTAGAAGGACCCGAAGCCGTAGATGGTGGCCAGCTCGAAGGTCACGTTGTCGAAGAGGCTGTCCACGATCCCGGCGGACTGCTCGTCCCGGGTGCCCTTCATCTGAATGACGTTGTCGAACACCGCCGGGCGCAGACAGTCGTATCCGTAAGCCGCCATGGCGTCCGTCAGGGTGCCGGTCATGGACAGGGCGTCTCCCGCCACGGTGACCGGAATCACCGGGGAAACCACCACCCAGGGCTGGGCGTAGCTGATGTAGGCGGGCTGGGCCTCGTCCTTCTTCGGCATGGGCAGGATGCCGTAGTCGAAGGCAAAGTCCCGGTACTCCGCCAGGTTGAAGGTGCAGGTGTTGAGGAACAAAAACTGTCCGCCGTTCAGGATGGCGTTCACGTTGAGTTTGGTGCGGCCGCTGTCCTGGAAGGCGTAGTCCTTGTGGAAATTCTCGCCCATGGCCAGCAGAACGTCCACCAGCCCCTCCTCGTCGATCATGAAGGAGAGCGCGCCGTCCACGTTCTTCACCAGATGATACCCGCATCCCAGCACCACGGCCTCGGGCGTCAGCACCTCCCAGCAGAGGCCGTACCGGTCCCCGCTGCCGAAGGAGCCGTCGCCGTCCAGATCCGCCAGGGCCTCGGCCGCCATTTCATACTGCCGGTCCAGGGTCCATCCGCCCTCCCGCACCAGGTCGTAGAGAGCGGGCATCATGCCCAGATCCCCGGCCAGGTCGCGGTTGAAGAGGTAGAGATACACCGAGCCGTAGAACCGGGGCGAGATGGCGGAGGCGCAGAGGTACAGGTTTTCCCCGAACCTCAGCTCCCCGTTGAGCTCCGGCATCCAGTAGTCCTCATCCAGCCGGATCCCGTCCACCAGATTCAGCGGGTAGGCGCATCCGTCCAGCGTCAGGGGCTTGGCGACGCACGCCACGTCCTGCAGGATCAGATGGTAGGAGGAGTCCCCCGCCAGGATGTTCTTTTCCAGCGGTGCGGCCATGGACCCGGCGGGCGTGGTGCCGTCCACGGTGAAGTCCGGGTTCACGTTGTACCGGTCCTCCAGCCAGCGGTCCCGGGCGAAGAGGGCGTCGTTGACCACCTCTCCCGTCTCCTCGTCCGCGTGGTTCAGCGTGGTGGGAAGGGTCCAGGAGTTGATGTTGTTGGAGGTGTAGATCCCGAAGTCCGCGCCCAGATAATCCGCCTCGGGCAGGGAGTCGATGTACGCGGCGTCACCCTCCTCCTCGGTTTCGGCGGCAGCCTCGGGAGTCTCCGCGGCGTCCGCGGTCATCTGCGGGGAGCTGTCCGCCGGATCCGTTCCGCCCTCGGAGCAGGCCGCGGTCCCGGTCAGCAGCAACGCCGCCAGAAGAGCCGACATCACGCGTCTGGTTGATTTCATGGAATCACCTTCATTTCTTCGGAAGGGCCGCGCGGTCAGATTTCCGTGTAGCCGGCCGTGGTGATGAAGCCGTCCAGCTTGCGGCCGCTCTTGCAGAAGGGGCATTCGTCGCTGCGGTAGCTGTTGTAGGCCGAGAGGTCGGCGCTGGTGAAGATGGAGCGCACGGGCATGCCTCCGCTCTCTCCGATGGCGGAGAAGATGGAACCGATCCCGGCCAGACTGCCGCCGTAATAGCGGATGCACTCCACGGCCCGGGCCAGGCTCCGTCCGGTGGATACGGTGGACAGCAGCAGAAGGACGTTCTTGCCGGTCACGTAGGGCTGCATGTCGCTGGAGAAGGTCAGCTGGTTGTTGGAGTTTACCTGGGGCGTTACCACATGGATGTCCGCGCCGCTGTTGATGTCCCGTCCGGGAGCGCTCAGGGCCTGGGCCACGAACGCGCCGATGATCTGGGTGTACTCCAGACTGATAACGGTATCCACGGGAGTGAAGCGGAAATGGGACGCCAGCAGCTCGGCCGCCTCAGCCGCCATGACGCAGTCGGTGCGCACCTCCGTCATGCTGAAATAGTTGTCCACGTGGGCATGGCTGGTGGCGTAATGCCCGGGGTAAATATTGAGCCGGATCCTGCGGTTGCCCTTTGCCGCAACCGTAACGCAGTTCATCAACATGGTAAAGCCTCCTCTGACGTTCGATCTGTGTATCGGTGATAGTATATTATACCACAGATCCGGACCGAGTACAAGCGCGGGCGAGGATTTTCGGAAGGTTTTTCCACAGTTTTTCCGCCTTTCATGAACCGTCCGGGACTTTTTTCCCATCCGCGCAGGGGCTTGACAACGAAGCTCCGATGAATTATAATGAAGGTGCCCAAATTTATAAAAAGGCGGTATTGTCATGAAAAAATTCAGATGCAAGCTCTGCGACGAGATCTTTGAGGCCGAGAGCCTCGAGGAAGCGGTATGTCCTCTCTGCGGCGCCGCGGGAGACGACCTGGAGGAGATCGTGGAGGAGAAGACGGAGCAGAAGCCCGCGAATCCCTACGCAGGCACCCAGACCGAAAAGAACCTGGAGGCGGCCTTCGCCGGTGAGTCCCAGGCCCGGAACAAGTACACCTATTTCGCCTCCAAGGCCAAGAAGGAGGGCTTCGAGCAGATCGCCGCGCTGTTCCTCAAGACCGCGGACAACGAGAAGGAGCACGCCAAGCTGTGGTTCAAGGAGCTGAACGGCATCGGCTCCACGGCGGAAAATCTGGCCGCGGCGGCGGACGGTGAGAACTACGAATGGACCGACATGTACGAGGGCTTCGCGAAGACGGCCGAGGCGGAAGGCTTCCCGGAGCTGGCGGCGAAATTCCGCGGCGTGGCGGCCATCGAAAAGCACCACGAGGAGCGGTACCGCGCCCTGCTGAAGAACGTGGAGACCCAGGAGGTCTTCAAAAAGAGCAGCGTCAAGGTGTGGGAATGCCGGAACTGCGGTCACATCGTAGTGGGCGAAGCCGCTCCCGAGATCTGCCCGGTCTGCGCTCATCCCCAGAGTTATTTTGAAGTCAACGCGGAGAATTATTGAGTCCCGTCGGCGGCTCCGGAGGCACAGGACAGCATGAAGGTATTGTTCCTCGGCAACAGCCACACCTATTACAACGACATGCCCCGGCTCTTCGCCATGATGTGCGGGGAGCTGACCGGGGAGGAGCCCGGCGTGACCATGCTGGCCTATTCGGGCCGGTCCCTGGCCTGGCACATGGAGGAGTTCTTCTCCCTCCGGTTCGCGCTGCTGTACGGCGGATACGACTACTGCGTGATCCAGCAGCAGGCCCATCCCTTCCCGGGAGAGGAGACCACAGAGGAGAACGCGGAGAAGATCGTCTCCCTCTGCGCGGCCGGCGGCGTGAAGCCCGTGCTCTATATGACCTGGGCGGAGCGCGCTCACCCGGAAAACGCCGCCGTCATGTCCCGGGTCTACCGGAAGCTGGCGGAGAAGACCGGGGCCCTGCTCTGTCCCGTGGGCGAGCTGTTCGAGGCCGTCCGCACCGGGTATCCGGAGATCGATCTCTACGCCGGGGACGGTGAACACGCCTCTCCCGCCGGGGATTATCTCATCGCGGCGTCCTTCACGGCGCTCCTCACCGGTCAGGGGGATTTCTCCTCCCTGTCCGCCCGGTGCCTGGATTTCCGCTCCCCGGACGGCGGCATCGTCAGGGATCCTGCGGCGGCGGTTTCCGCACTGGACGAAAAGACCGCGGCGGTCCTGAAGGCTCTGGCGGAGCGCGCCGCTGTGTGACGGATCCCGCAGAGCATGAAACCGGAGCGCTCCCTTCCCTGCCCGGGCCCGGAGGACTCCGGTTTTCTTGCCGGGATTTGCGCTCCGCTCTTGTAATCCCGGAAAAAATATGGTACAATGGGCCATCGGACAGCCGCAGAACGGCAAACAGATACGGAGGTATCCCATGAAACAAGGCATCACCCTGATGGACGGCGCGGTAGGCACGTCGCTCTGGGCCAAGGCGGAGGCGAACGGCATCAAGAAGGACCCCGTCTGGCGCTACAACATCGAGCATCCGGAGCTTGTCGCGGAGC
>CACYWX010000272.1 GCA_902778205.1 uncultured Ruminococcus sp.
CCGAGGAGCCCGCCGTTCCCGCTCCCGATCTTCCCGAGGGTCTGGACTTCGGCGGCGCGGAGTTCACCTTCGGCGTGGTGGAGAATCCCAACGCGAAGAACGCCATCGTCATGGAGGAGATGACCGGCGAGGTGCTGAACGACGCCCAGTTCACCGCCGTACAGGAAGCCTCCGAGGCCCTGAACGTGCAGATCGGCGAATACGTCATGACCTCTGGCTATCCCGCCGCCAACGCCATCATGCCCCTCATCACCGCGGGGGACGACGTGATCCAGGTGGCCAACGTGTTCTGCGTGGACGCGCCGACCCTGATGGGCAAGGCCTACGCCATCGACTACGCCGACGTGCCCTACATCGATCTGTCGAAGCCCTACTGGGACGCCGGCATCAACGAGTCCCTGACCTTGGGCGGCGTGCGCTACGCGGCCATCGGGGACCTGTCCATCTCCACCCACGACCTGACCTACATTCTGCTCTTCTCCTCCGCCATCGTCACCCAGAACAATCTGGAGAACCCCTATTCCCTGGTGTTCGAGGGCAAATGGACCATGGACGCCATGAACTCCATGATGGAGACCGCCATGCAGGATCTGAACGGCAACGGCGAGCGGGACGAGGACGACGTGTTCGGGTATCTGGCCGCGAACAAGATGGTCCTGCCCAGCTTCTGGATCGGCGCGGGTGAGAAGTCCATGGAATACGACGAGAGCGGCACCCCCGTGCTTTCCATGACCGACGAGCGCTTCGTCTCCGTCATCGAGAAGATCTACGCCATGACCTATGACAACAACGCCCGGTTCAAGACCGCCGAGGACTCCGACGTGCCCAGCGCCTGCCGGGACATGTTCGCCTCGGGGCACTCCCTGTTCCTTGACTGCTCCCTGTTCTGGGTGGCGGCTCTTCGGGACATGGAGACGGACTTCGGCATCATCCCCTATCCGAAGTACGACGAGACTCAGGCGGACTACTGCGCCCGCGTGAGCTACTACATGCCTCCCATGATCCCCATCACCAACACCAATCTGGAGCTGACCGGCGCGGTGCTGGAGGAGACCAACTACCGGGCCAAGCTCCATATCACGCCCGCCTACTACGAGATCTCCCTGAAGGGCAAGTACTCCCGGGATCCCGAGAGCATCTCCATGCTGGACCTGATCTTTGCCAGCCGCGTGGTGGACCTGGGCGACACGCTGTTCTGCTCCAACGTCCGGGACGGCTTCGTGGCCTCCATGTACTCCTCCGGAAACCGCGACCTGATCTCCAACGTGGCGAAGAACGAGAAGATCATCAACAAGACCGTCCAGAAGCTGATGGAGGGGCTGAATAAGGGATAAGCAGCCCCCCGGCGTTAATCCGTCATAAACAGATCCCCGCGCTCCGTCGACGACCGGTGAAGCGCGGGGATTGTTATATCGATTTGTCCGGCTTGCTCAATCCTTCGTCTCCCAGTCGGTGTCGAAGGGGGCGTTCCGGTCGCAGGTCAGCTTTCCGTCCGTGATCTTCAGCTCGGCCATCTGGACGGCGCTGCGGGGATGGTACGCGTGGTCCGGATGGGTGAAATACACCGCAAAGGCCCGTCCGCCGGTGACGAAGACGTCCGCGTGGGCTCCCCTGCCCTGATCGTCCCGCCGGGTGCCGCTCTCCCGGAGGATGTTCTCCTCCTGGCGCGTGAAATGCTCCAGATCCTCCGAACGGTACACAGCCAGCCCGTCCCACACGTCGGCGATCATCCAGTACGAGCCGCCGAGAGCGAAGACATTGGGGCCCTCCTGGGACTGGTCTCCCGCGGCGATTCCCCGGTACGTCCAGTCGGACAGATCGGCGGAGTCCGCGGGACAGTCGGCGTAACAGGTGGCGGAGTTCTGACGCTCGTCCTTGTACCACATGCGCCACCCGCCTCCGGGCAGCTCGAAGAGGCAGGGATCGATGATCCGGGCGGACCCGAAGCTCACCCAGCCGAGATGCACCCAGTGGAACAGGTCCTCGGAGACGTAGTGCTCGATCCGGGAGTCGCCGCCCCAGTTCAGATAGACCCCCTGGATGTAGGAGACGAACATGTGGTACCGCCCGCTCTTTTTGTCATAGACGATCTCCGGGGCCCAGAAGGTGTTCTGTCCGAACTCGAATTCCAGATCCAGCGCGCCCCGGTAGTGCCAGTCGCTGCCGTTTTTCGATTCCGCAACGCCGATGGCGCAGCCGTAGCAGTAGGAGACGCCCTCCACCTGCTGGTTGGCCCTCCGCTGGGTGTAGAACATGTAGTACAGGCCGTCCGCTTCCTTCCGGATGATCATGGGGTCAGCGGCTCCGTTGTAGATGGGATCCTTGTAGAGAGGGGCTGGGATCATGATTGTCCTCCTTTTTCGTCATCCGCGCTTCTTTCAGCGTCGGACCGCATGCTGTTTTTCCACCACGAATCTTGTATAGAGGAACGCCGCCAGGGTCAGGAGCAGGGAGAGCGCCAGAAGGATCTGCTGTCCGTATACCGTGACGCCTCCGATCCGGTTGCCGTTCTCCTGGACCGCCGCGAGGATCCTGCTCCCGGCCAGGGACGCGCAGAAGCCCACGATGCCGCCCGCGGAGCTCTTCACCGCCATGGCCTGGACCATGTACTCCGGCTCTACGTAGCTGTAGGTCATGTTGAAGGAATTCTGGTTGGTGCCGGCCAGACTCACGTTGTACAGGATGGAGTAGAGCACGATGAGCCAGCGGGTGGACGGGGCGGTCAGACATCCCACGGCAAAGCCCGCCGCCGCGATGAGAAGCGCCATCCGGAATCCGTGGGCGTAGGAGGTGCGGTCGGAATACCGTCCGAAGGGTCTGGACACAGCGAACCGGCACAGGTTGGCGGCCATGTTGATGATCTGCACCGTCCCCACGGTGAAGGCCAGGTCCTCGGTCTTGTAGGTGCCGAGAAATCCCGCGGACAGATACCGGGCGGCGTCCCAGATGCAGGCCAGCACGAGGATATGGAGAAAATCCCGGTTTCCGAGGACCGCCCGCAGCACCTCGCAGAGCGGCCTGTGTTCCCTCTCCCGTGGATCCTCCCGCCGGATCAGGCAGAGGCAGACGAGACAGCAGGCATTCAGAACGAACACCGTCCCCGCCAGGACCAGGAAGCCGCCCCGCAGATTTCCTCCGGCCTCGAACCGGTCGAAGACGAAGCCCGCGCAGAGGGTGAACGCGATGCCGGACAGCAGGGAGATCATCTCCTTCACCGCAGAGAAGTCCCCGCGCTTCGCCGGATCCACGTAGCTGTTGGCCCAGCGGAAGAGGATGGAGCTGACGGCGTACTTGAAGGCGTAGCCCAGAAGGATGCCCGCCGCCGCCAGAACTCCCTTCAGCGCGGGAGAAGCCGGCAGGAACGGGATCAGATAGACGGCGAGGAACAGGGTCTGGCTCACGGTGTCCGCGACGATCACGGTCCTCTTGACGCTTCCCGCCCGCTGCATCAGCGGAATCGAAAGGAGCTGGAACAGGAAGGAGAAGGACACCAGGGAGGCGATGATCCCCACGGTGGCGTCGTCCAGGCCGATGTGCTTCAGCAACTTGGCCAGAAAGGCGTCCGAAATCAAGATGGCGACGAAATACTCAAAGGCGCACTGCGCGGTATAGGCGTTCCGGGAGCGCCGCCACTCCCGGCTGTCGTAAAGACTGTCCAACGATGCAAACCTCCTGCGCCCCATCCGCTGCAAACTGCGGGATCGGGACGGGATTTCCTCCCGCATTATAGCACAACCGGCTCCTCTCCGCAAGAAATCCCGAAAACTTTCCGCGGCGGATTCCTCTTTTTTTCGATCCCCGTCTTTCCATTCCGGCCCGTCTCTGGTATAATGGGGGGTGAATACGCATCCTCTTTGCGAAAGGAAGGACAGATATGACGGCGCAGGCTTTTCCCACCATGCCGACTCCCTTCAACCGGGACGGCTCCGTGGACACCGGGGCGATGCGGGCCATGGTGGACTGGTATTACGAAAACGGCTGCGGAGGGATCTTCGCCTCCTGCCAGTCCAGCGAGATCTTCTATCTGACGGAGGCGGAACGGGTCCTGATCACCAAAACCGTGGCGGACCGGGCGCGGGAGCTGGCCTCGGCTCATCCGGAGCGTCCGCGGCTGACGGTTGTGGCGTCGGGCCATGTGTCGGAGCGGTTCGAAGATCAGGTCCGGGAGCTCTCCGCGGTGACCGACGCCGGTCCCGACACGGTGATCCTCATCTCCAACCGGATGGACATCAGCAACACCGGGGACGATGCGTGGATCCGGGAGACGGAGCGGCTCATGAACGCCCTGCCGGACATCCCGCTGGGGGTCTACGAATGCCCGCATCCCTACAAGCGGCTCATGTCGGAGACCATGCTGGACTTCTGCGGGAAAAGCGGGCGGTTCTTCTACATGAAGGACACCTGCTGCGACGCCGCCGTCATGGCCCGCCGGTGCGAGATCCTGCGGGGAACGCCCATGAAGCTCTACAACGCCAACGCCCAGACTCTGCTGGAATCCCTCAGGACCGGGGCGGCGGGCTATTGCGGCGTCATGTGCAATTTCCACCCGGATCTGTACGCAAAGCTCTGCGGGCTCTGGGAATCCGATCCGGAGACAGCGGAGGACCTGCAGGCGTTTCTCGGGATCGCGGCCTTCACGGAGGCGCTGGCCTATCCCGTCACGGCGAAATACCATCTGAAGGAGATCGCCGGTCTTCCCCTCTCCACCGTGGACGCCCGGACCCGTCCCGCCTCCGAGCTGACGGACTACCACAAGAGCTGTATCCGGCAGATGGAGCGGCTGGCGGCAGTCATGCGGGAGAGGATCGGATAAAGGGCAAAAAGGGCTGTCGCATTTACATCCCCAAAAAGAGAAATGCGATAACCATTTTGTGATGCGAATAACTATTTAAGTCTATAAAATGTTTATTCGCTTGTTTCTCACTTCGCTATAGTTTCAGCAGACTCTCCTTCCACCGCAAGCGGTCCCCCTCCCTCTGAGAGGGAGGCAGGAGGGCGGCCTTCCCTTATGGCTCCCTCCCAGAGGGAGCTGTCAGCTATGCTGACTGAAGGAGAGTCTGCCAGAAGGAGAGTCTGCCATACACAGGAGCCACTGACTTAAAGCATCCCCCAAAACTTCTGGACTGTTTTGCTTTACGGCAGCCATTCATCGAGCCTGCTTCAGCTCTCGTCGACGGCCTTATAGAGCTTTTCGTAGTGCTTGGCGACGATCTTCTGGACGCTCTTCCAGTAGGACGCCAGGTCGGTATTGCCGCTCTGCACCACGCGGACGATGGTCCAGGTACAGCCCTTCCAGTTGTCGAAGATGTACCCGAAGTCGTACACCACGCCGTCGAAGATGAGGTCCAGCATCTCGGCGGATTCCTCGTCCCGGACGTACTTGGTGCCCAGCGCCACGTCGTAGTAGGCGGGGATCACGTACTTCCAGGTTTCCGCGGCCATAGCCTCCGTGACGATGCCGGTCCGCTCCAGATCCGGTGCGGTGATGGGAATGCAGAGCATGCCGTTCCAGGCGTCCACGTGGGTGTGGTAGCCGTCCTGATCCTCGTCCCACATGGGATAGGGAATCACGCCCAGGTTGATCTCGGACTCTCTCAGGGAGGCCAGATCTCCCACGCCGCCGCACTTGATCATGATGCGTCCCGCGGTGAAGCCTCCGGTTCCCAGCACGGCCTGGTTGTTGTAGTCGGTGAAGAGGGTCTGGTTGTCGTTATAGACCAGATCGTGCATCTTCTCCACCAGGGCCATCATCTTGTCGGTGAAGACGTTGGGCTCCGGCATGCCCTCCTCGTTCAGGATCACGGACTGGATCCCGGAGGCGTACATGAAGTTCAGGGTATTGTTGTCGTTGTTGAAGGAGATGCCGTACTGGTCGTTCTCCGTCATCTTGCCGTCTCCGTCGATGTCGGCGGACACCACCCGGGTCATGGAGGTCATGCGGTCGAAGGTCCACTTCCCCTCCCGGACCGTGGCGTAGATGTCGTCGAATCCGTAGTTCGTCACATAGTCCTTGTTGATGAACATGCAGAAGGGCGTGGGCATGGTGATATAGCCCGCCATGTAGAACTGGGTGCCCTTGATGCTGATGGTCTCGTTGATG
>CACYWX010000273.1 GCA_902778205.1 uncultured Ruminococcus sp.
GGGCAGTCCGAGAATCCCGGCCACCTTCTCCATCCTCTCCCGCTAAGGGGCTATGCCGAGCCATACGCCGCCGAGTCCGAGGGAATCCGTCTCCAGCCAGATATTCTCCTGGGCGATCGCCATGTCGATCTGCGCATATTCCGGAAGCCACAGCCCTTCATTCCGGTATACCGGAACGATCAGCACCTGCGCGTTGGCGGCGCATCCGGCATATTTGTGGCATCTTGACAGTTCGACGATCTTTTCACGGTCGGTCACGACATAAAACTCCCACGGACGCTGATCCCCTGTGGACGGGGACTGCATTGCCGCCCGGAGAATCTGGAGGATCTTTTCTCTTTCAACCGGTCTGGCCTCAAATCTGCGGATACTGACCCGGTGGAAAATCTCGTTCATTTTCTTTTACTCCTGTGTCTTCCGATCGGAAAGCAAAGATTGTTTATAGTCACGGAACCATTCCCGTATTTCAGGGCAGCGGTCTGCCTCCGGGAACAACTCTCTTTTCCTCTATCATACCCTTCAGCTCCCTGTTCTGTCAAGCAATTCCGGAAAAATGTAACACAAATGATATGATTTCCATAGGTTCCAAAGCTGTGGATGCAGGGAGATACCGAAAGAAGCGGGAAAGGGTCACAGCTTTCTGTAAGCAATGACCCTGTGTGGAAATTCCTATATTCCCATATCCGTTTTTTCGCAGAAGATCACGTTGAAGGTCCTGTAGACATAGTTCCGGACGGGTGGTATACTGTATTCAGTACCCAGGATTCGGCCTTCAACAGATATTTGTAGCTGACCACCTTCATGGAGAGCGGCGCGCTGATAAGCGGACAGAAGACCGGCTCGGTGGGACGCACCACGATCCCTTCCTTTTTCCCGCCGTTCGGATAGTCTCCGTCGGCGCGCTCCAGCAGGGCTTCGACCGTCGGGCAGCGGGAGGAAAGATCCGTGCCCACCTCCTCGATAGGAACGTGCTCCATCCCGAGTGCGGCGCAGATCTCCGGCAGCCGGGAGAGGCCGACCCGTTCGCCGTTCACGCGGACGGTGAAGACGTACCACTCCGGCTTCAGGAGCCGCAGACGGTTCTGCTGGATCCCCGGAGCGCAAAGCTCCCCCTGGATCGTCATCGTGGTCAGCCCGTTCTCCCGGACGAAGGTTTCCAGCTTCTCCCGATACCCGCGAGCCTTCACCAGCTCGAAGAAGGAGATGGAGCCGTCATCGTCGATCCCGATGGAGTGGGAGGAGCCGTCCATCTTGGTGCTGATGTAGTACTCCAGACCGGCGAAGGCACGGATCAGATCCGGTTCCTCCTGTACCCGCGTCTCGTCCGTGTGCGGGATGTCGTATGGAAGCCCTCCGATCACGGTGCCTCCCGTAGTAGCGCGTTCCTCGATCTCCCATTTCGTCACCCCGAGAAGGGCGGAGACATCCATGCCCGGCGGGGTGTCGGCGGGGATCTCAGGGAACTGGCTCAGGGGCAGCAGAAGGCCCTGGGAGATCTGTCCCCGGAAGCACATGGTCTTCATCCGGAAGCCTTCCCCCATCACGGCCGTCTGCTTGTAGCTCGACGCCCGCAGGAATTCAAATTTCGGCCGGACGAGAAGAAAGCTGTCGATTTCGAAATAGACGGCGAGGTCCATGGGGCGAAACTGGCCCTTGTTCACAACGCACTGCCAGCCGAGGACATGGGCCAGCTCGATTCGGTCGGCTCCCTCAATGGGCTCGGTTTTCCAGATTCTCTGGATGCTTGCGAGTTTTCT
Source organism: uncultured Ruminococcus sp. (assembly GCA_902778205.1). Taxonomy (GTDB): domain Bacteria; phylum Bacillota; class Clostridia; order Oscillospirales; family CAG-272; genus UMGS1696. The sequence continues at coordinate 1,758 of CACYWX010000273.1, forward strand.
CATGTTCGGTTCTCCTTTTCAGTTGGATTTGTCGCATCAAAAGGCACGGTAACGGACAGGTCCGTATAGTCCGAAGGGCTGCTGACAAAGCACCGCCGCGGATAATCGTGACCGCCGTCTGCGGATACGCACCCGCAGCGGCAGGTTCTGAAGTCATGGCGGTGCGCGCTCTCGATCACCTCGCCGCAGTGATTGCACCGGATCGCGTTCCGGAGGAAGAGAATTCAGAACCGCCAGCTGACATTCACTGAATTTTTCGGAATGCAGCTCCTTTTCGGGAATGCCGCTGTGACTCAGCACGATGATAAGAAATCCCTGCGGGAAGAGACGTTTGAAGATGAGCGCGGCATTCTCCAGATCGAGAAAGCCATGAAGAAAACGATCTTTGAGATCGATGGGAAAAGGATTTCGGCAGATGAAGCTATAAGCCTCATAGGAAGAAGAAACTTCCTGTGCGGGATGGATCGCTGTGCTTTCCATGCTGATGCTGTGCATCATACGGCTCTGTTTTTTGAGGTGAAAAATCTGTAAACGGCCTTGAAATGCAACGATTCAGGGTTTGACAAGAGAATGAGGCGCTGAACTGTTTGCGTCAATCTTTTGTACCCAAGAAGTCCCAAAAACCTTGACGAATCCCGGTAAATCCTGTATAATGCTAAAATAGCTTCTTTAGTTTCTTTCAGAGGATCAAAGGACGGTAAAGATGAAATTATTGCTGACCGGCGTTCTGCCCTGGTCCGTATGGAGCATTGCCCGGCGGCTGGCACAGGGCGGCCACGAGGTGACTCTCGTCGGCCTTACCGAAGACTCCCGCGGCGGGGGCAGCGGCGTCCGCCATGTGAAGCTGGCTCCCGGGGAAAAAGAAACCACGCGATACATCACGGCGGGAGGATTCGACGCCATCCTGTTCTTTTTTGCGACCCAGTGCGAGGACCGACGGGAATACGGCGCGGTCCAGGGCAGGCAGCTGGACTTCATGTTCGACATTCTCCACGGTGCATCCCGCACCAGCGCCCGCCAGTTCATCCTCATCACGGACCAGCGGGTCTTCGGCGAGGGACAGCGGGCGGCGGAGAGTGAGACCCCCGTTTCCGACAACCCCACCGGCGTCATGATCCGGGCGGCGGAATCCTGCGTCAGCTGCGGCGTGCCCGACGGCTTCAAGACGCTGATCGTCCGCACCACCAGCCTCTACACTGCCGAGGATCCCACCAGCTTCTTCGCCGCGGCCCGCCGGTGCGCCGAGAGCGGGCAGGAGCTGATCCTGAACGGCGATGAGGACACTGAATGCGACTTCTTGCACGCGGAGGATCTGGGCGTATTTCTCGAATATGCCGTGAGCATGGAACTTGAGGGCGTGGTTCACGCGCCCCAAGGCGTCCCCTCCACTTACGGGGAAACCGCCGCTCTTCTGAAAACGGCCCTTCCCGATCTTTCCGTTTCCTATGTGGATACCCGCCGGTGCCGCAAAGCCCTCTCCGGGACCGTGGCCTCCTCCGTGGGCTGGGTCCCCCGCCACGACTTCCGCGGGGAACTGGACGAGCTCGTCACCGCCGTCACGCCGGAGGAGGAGGCTGCGAAAAAGAAGAAAAAGAGCCGGGACAGCCTCTTCTGGACCGTGCTCAAATGGGTCGAGGTGGTCCTGCTCGCCGGCGCCGCCGTCTGGCTGACCCAAAAGGGTGAGACGAATGCGGTCCTCGCCTCCGTGGACTACATGCTCCTCTACGTCATCCTCATGGGCTTCATCCACGGGCGTTCCGCGGGCGTGACCGCATCCATCCTCATGTGCGCGTGGTACTGCGCCTCCCACATCCTGAAGGGCGGCAGCGCCTCGGACCTTTTATACAACACGGACCACTGGCTGCCCATGAGCGTTTACATCCTCTCCGGCACCCTCTTCGGCTATGCCCAGGACCGCCGCCGCCTGAAGATGGACTCGCTCCGGGAGGAGAGAGAAGAAATCAGCCGGGAGCGGGACTTCATGGAGGGCATCTACCGGGAGACCTACGAGGACCGCAACCAGCTCAAGGAACAGATCTACCACTCCCGGGACAGCTACGGCCGCATCTATCAGATCACGAAGGAGCTGGACACCCTGCAGCCCGTGCAGGTCTTCCTCTCCACCCTGCATGTGCTGGAGAGTACCCTGCAGAACAACAGTGTGGCCATCTACGAGGCGAAGCCCGGGTTCTCCTATATCCGCCTGGTTGTCCGGTCCAGGGAAATGCGCTCCCTGCCGCGTTCCGTGAACCTGACCGACTTCCCGGAGATGTTTGAGACGCTCAAAAAGGGAAAGCTCTTCGCAAACCGGTCCATGATGAGCGGCTATCCCGTCTACGCCCTCCCTGTCATGGACGAGGGGGATATGCTGGCGGTGCTGATGCTTTGGAGCGTCCCCTTCGGGCAGCAGAGCATGTATATGGAAAATCTCCTCTCCGTGGTGGCGGGTCTGGTGCAGAGCGCCCTGGTCAGGGCACTCCGATACCACAGCCAGGTGGGGGATATGTATTTCGAGGACACCCACATCCTCACCCCCGAGGCATTCCGTCAGGCCCTCGGCGTCTATCAGACCATCCGTCAGCGGCGCATGGGCGATCACGTCCTTGTTCGCCTGCACGGTGAGCGGGAGATGAGCCGGGAAGTGATCGACCGTTACGCAGGCAAGCTGGTAAGAAGCACGGACCTTGTGGGGCAGCTGGACGACGGCGCGTTCTACGTGCTCTTCCCGCAGGCCACCGCGGATCGGATGCCCGCCATCGAAGCGCGCTTCAGCCGGAACGGTTTGCGCTGCGAGGTCGTGTCGGAGGATGTTGCCGTTGGATAACTACAATCTTCTCATCACTGTTCTCGTCCTCCTGTTGCATCTCATCCTTCTTCTTCTGGCCGTCCTTCTCGGGAGACATCGGAAGCGTCCTCTCTCCGGCGGTGAGATCCTTTTCTGCGCCGTCGTGCCCCTCTTCGGTCCGGTCTGCGGGCTGGAACTGATTTATGCGGAGGAACCGGATCCGGAGCTGCTCAGAGACCGGGTCATGAACCCCGATCCCATGCGGAAGAGCTATACCGCCCCGGACCCGGAAGCGCCGAGCACCGCGCCGATGGAGGAGGCCTTCCTCATCAGCGAGCCGGCGGTCCGTCGGGAGATGATGATGAAGCTGCTCCACGACGACCCGGAGAAAAATGTGGAGCTGCTCATGATCGCCCGGTTCAACGACGACCCGGAGACGGCCCACTACGCTACCGCCACCCTGACGGAATACCAGAGGCAGACGGAAATGAGCCTGCAGCAGAGTC
>CACYWX010000274.1 GCA_902778205.1 uncultured Ruminococcus sp.
CTGACGGGACTTGCGGTCGCTCTCTCCCGTGACGGTGCAGGTGTTCACCACGGGGACATCCGCGGGCTCGCCGAAGGGAACGACGGTCACGCCGCGGCTTTTCAGAACGGCGCAGAGGGCGTCTGATTCGTACTGGTTCACCCGGCAGCCCAGGGTGAGGACGGAGACGGTGGGAGCGGAACGGTTCATGGGATTCCTCCGGAATGCGAGATCAGCTCATTTTACCATCCCTTTTGGGCAAAGTAAACAAGTTTCCCGAAAAAAAAGGGGAGGAACGAAAAAAACCGGCGGCGGGGGTTGAAAACCGGCGTCGGATGGGGTATAATGGACCGAAAGACAGAGAACCCCCAACTTCTTCGACATCGAAAGGAATCAGGTCATGATCGATTACAAGACGTTCCATGTGGTGGATCATCCGCTCATCAAGCACAAGCTCTCCATCATGCGGATGAAGGAAACCGGCTCGAAGGATTTCAGACAGATGCTCTCCGAGATCGCCATGCTCATGTGCTACGAGCTGACCCGCGACCTTCCGGTGGAAGACGTGGAAATCGAGACTCCTGTGGCGAAGATGACCGCCCAGCGCGTCGGCGGCAAGAAGCTGGCCATCATCCCCATTCTCCGGGCGGGCCTGGGCATGGTGGACGGCATCCTCACCCTGGTGCCCGTGGCCAAGGTCGGTCACATCGGCCTCTACCGGGATCCCGAGACCCACAATCCCGTGGAGTACTACTGCAAGCTCCCCTTCGACATTGAGGAACGCTATGTGATCGTCTGCGACCCGATGCTGGCCACCGGCGGATCCGCGTCCGGTGCCATCGACATGCTGAAGAAGCGCGGCGTCAAGCAGATCAAGCTCCTGTGCCTGGTGGCGGCTCCCGAGGGCGTGGAGAGGCTGCAGGCGGATCATCCGGACGTGGAGATCTTCTCCGCCGCCCTGGACGACCATCTGAACGAGAACGCCTACATCGTACCCGGACTGGGCGACGCGGGCGACCGTCTCTTCGGCACGAAATAAACCGTCACGGTCGGAACTTCCGGCCGGGAAGAACAGGAATGAAATAATCCCGGAGCAGTTCGGAGAAGGAAAAGGGCTGTGCGCTGACGCGGCTCTTTTCTCATGAGCGGAGGAGAACATGAAGACGTTCACCGTCAACGCAAACGACGCCGGCCAGCGGCTGGACAAGTTCCTTTCCAAATGCACGGAGGGCCTGCCGAAGTCCCTTCTGTACAAGTACATCCGCAAGAAGCGGGTGAAGGTCAACGGCGGCCGCGCCCACGAGGGGGACATGCTCCGGGAGGGCGACACGGTGGAGCTGTGGATCCCCGACGAGTTCTTCCCGGAAGGAAAGGGAACGGTCTACGGCGCCGAGGCCCTGAGCCGGGTGAAGGTGAAGCCCTCGATCGTGTATGAGGACGAGAACATACTCCTGTGCGACAAGAAGCCCGGGGTGCTGGTCCATCTCGGAGACGAGGGAGACAAAAACCGGGCGGAGGGCTCGGAGCGGGAGACGCTGATCTACGCCCTGACCGCTTATCTGGCGGCCAAGGGGGAGTACGTCCCGGAAAACGAGCGGTCCTTCGCCCCGGCCCTCTGCAACCGCATCGACCGGAACACCGGCGGCATCGTGATCCTGGCCAAGAACGCCTCCGCCCTCCGGCAGATGAACGAGGCCATCCGGGAGAACCGGGTGTCGAAGCGGTACGTCTGCGCGGTCCACGGACGGCTGAGGGGAGAGGCGGAGCTGAGAGCCTGGCACGCGAAGGACTACCGCACCAACACGGTGAAGATCACCGCGGAGAAGGTCCCCGGCTCGAAGGAGATCGTCACCCGGTACCGCGCCCTGCGCTATAACCCGGAGCGGGACCTGACCCTCTGCGCCGTGACCCTGGTGACGGGGCGGACCCATCAGATCCGGGCGCATATGGCCTTCATCGGGCATCCTCTGCTGGGGGAGGGGAAGTATGCCCAAAATGCCGGGGACCGGAAAATGGGGTACTCCTCCCAGGCGCTCTATTCCGCGGCGGTGTCCTTCGATTTCCCGGAGGCGGGAGAGGGCGCGGATCTGACCGGGCTCTGCGGACGGGTATTCCGGGTGGATCCCGGGAACGTGGAATTCCTGCGGCTGTTCCCGGATTTCTCCCCGGAGGATTGGGAAAGCCTGTGAAGAAACCGCGGAAATGTGCGGATCTGAGTAAAACTTTACAAAGTGGCCTTGCTTTTACGAACCGGAAAGAGTATAATTGAACCAATGTCCGCGGGAGAAGTCTGCCTGCGGTTTCCCGTTTCCATGCGCGGACGGGTGTTCAGAATATCCAGGAGGTGATCCTGTTTGGCCTATACGTTCAGCGGCGGCATTCACGTCGAGGAATATAAGAATACGAGGAAGTGCCGCATCGAAGCCCTCCCGCCTCCGGCGAAGGTGACGATCCCCCTGTCCCAGCACATCGGCGCGCCGGCCGTGGCCTGCGTCAACGTGGGGGACACGGTGACCCTGGGGCAGAAGATCGGCGACGTGGCGGAGGGGATGCTGGGCTGTCCCGTCCACTCCAGCGTGTCCGGCACGGTGAAGGAGATCGTGAAGAAGACCCTTCCCACCGGCGCCGTGGTGGACCACATCGTGATCGAGAACGACATGCTCGACACCGTTTCGCCGGATCTGCATCCCACCGAGAAGCGCCTGGCCGACGTGACCCCGGAGGAGATCGTCTCCGTGATCCGGGAGGCCGGCATCGCTCGGCCCTCGGCAAGGTGGACAAGATCATTGTCAACTGCGCGGAATGCGAGCCCTTCATCACCGCCAACCACCGGCTGCTGCTGGAGCACGGCGCGTCGGTCATCAACGGCGTGAAGATCCTTCTGAAGGCTCTGGGCGTCCGCACGGCCTTCATCGCGGTGGAGGACAACAAGATGGACGCTGTGGAGAAGCTGGAGGAGCTTCTGGGGGACAGCCGCATGATCTCCGTGAAGGTCATGAAGACGAAATATCCCCAGGGCGACGAGCGCCAGCTGGTGTACGCCCTGACCGGGGAGGAGATCCCCGCCGGGAAGCTGCCCGCCGACGTGGGATGCGTTATTTTCAACGCGGAAACCTGCGCCGCCATCTATAAGGCGTTCTCCACCGGCATGCCCTCCGTCAGCCGCGTGGTCACGGTGGACGGGGACTGCATCCGGCGGCCCAAGAACCTTCTGGTGCCCGTGGGGACCAGCGCGTCGGATCTTATCGCCTTCTGCGGCGGTCTGTGCCGTCCCCCGAAAAAGCTGGTGAACGGCGGACCCATGATGGGCGCGGCCCAGTGGGATCCCGAAATGCCCGTCACCAAGTCCACCAGCGCGGTTCTGGTGTTCTCCGCCCGGTTCGGACGGAAGAACGTGGCAAAGCCCGCCTGCATCCGGTGCGGACGGTGCGTCAACCACTGCCCCATGCATCTGATGCCCATGTACATCGCCCAGTTCTCGAAGATCGGGGACCTGAAGCGGGCGGAGGAATACGGCGCCATGAGCTGCGTGGAATGCGGCTCCTGCTCCTACAACTGTCCGGGCGGCGTGGAGATCGTGCAGCACATCCGCGTGGCCAAGGCCGCCATCAAGACGGAAAAGGCGCGGATCGCCTCCCTGAACGCCCTGAAATGACGACGATACGAGGAATGTAAGATGGATAATCAGGAAAAAGTACCGGAGCAGGTCCCGGCCGAAGGGGAACGCCGCGAAAAAAGGCGGAAATCCTTCACCATGCCGGAGTTTCTGACGGTTTCTCCCTCCCCGCACATCAAGAACCAGGACACCACCGCCACGGTCATGTTCGACGTGCTGGTGGCCCTGACGCCCGCCGTCCTGTGGAGCGTGTTCCAGTTCGGCCTCCGCGCCCTGATCCTGGTGCTGATCTCCGTGGCGGCCGCGGTGGGCTGGGAGGCTGCCGCGCAGTTCGTTCTGAAGCGGACCATCACCGTCTCCGATCTGTCCGCCGCCGTGACGGGCATGCTTCTGGGCATGAACCTGCCGGCCACCGCTCCCCTCTGGATGCCGGTGGTAGGGACCTTCTTCGCCATCGTGGTGGTGAAGCAGGTATTCGGCGGCATCGGCAAGAATTTCGTGAATCCGGCTCTGGCGGCGCGGGTGTTCCTGTTCTCCTGGGCTTCGGATATGAGCGCGTTCCCGGCGGTGGGCACCAAGATCCACTCCCTGGCGGTGACCCTGCCCGACGTGGACGCCGTGACCGCCGCGACGCCCCTGGCCGCCATGAAGGCCGGGGTCATGCCCGACACCAATCTCTTCGGCATGATCATCGGCAACACCACCGGATGCATCGGCGAAATTTCATCCCTGCTCCTCCTGGGCGGCGGCGTGTTCCTGCTGGTGCGAAAGGTGATCTCCTGGCAGATCCCCGCGGCGTACCTTGGCACGGTGGCGGTGATCTCGCTGCTGTTCCCCCGGATCGGCGGAGCGGCCCTGCAGTCCGTGCTGTACGAGCTCTTCGCGGGAGGCCTGATCCTGGGCGCTGTGTTCATGGCTACTGACTATTCCACGTCTCCGGTGACCCCCGTGGGGCGGCTGATCTACGGAGCCGGATGCGGCGTGATCACCATGCTGATCCGGTATTACGGCAGCTACCCGGAGGGCGTGTCCTTCTCCATCCTGATTATGAACCTGCTTGTGTGGTATATCGACAAGGTCACCATGCCCCGCCGGTTTGGAGGTAAATCGAATGGCAAATAACTTCTACGAAGGGCCCGGCGGCCGTCCGGACAACGACGGGGAGGAGCGCTTCTTCCCCTCCGAGTCTTCCGCCCCAAGCTCCCCGGAGAATAAGGAAAGCGATCCCCTGCTGGACATGATGGCCGACGCCGACGCCTCCCTCCCCGATCCGGAGCAGGAGCCCGAAAGCCCCGAGGAGCCGGAGGACGATCTGCTGGACGGTTTGTCCGCGCTGACAGCCGAGGACAACCGCCGGAACGAGGTGGTTCCCCTGCAGTTCGTCGACGAGGAGGAAGAGGAGGAGCCGGAGAGAAAGGGCTTTTCCCTGCCTTCCCTGGGAGGAGTGCTGTTCGGCCGTCGGGAACAGAACGGGCCGGAGGAAGAGGAGGAGCCGGACGAGTCCTTCCTGAACCTGAATCTGAACGACGAATCCGGGGACGACGAGAACCTGGACGAGCTGCTCCGACAGACTGCGGCGGCTGAGACCCGCAACACCGCCGGCGGACCGAAGAGCGATACGAACGGAAACGGTGAATCCGGGAAAAAGAAGAATAAAAAGAAGAATAAAGAAAACCGCCCCGGATCCGGCGAAAAACCGGCAAAGTCCGAAGCTGCTCCTGATACGGTGCCCACGGACGCCCCCCTTCCGGAGAATCAGCCGGAGGAGCTCCGCCCGGCGGAAGAGGACATTTCCGTTGCGCCCGCCGTACCGGAAGGACCCGACAAGGCGGACGGCGCGCGGAAAAAGAGAAAGAAAGAAAAGCCCGCCGCTCCCGTGAAGACGGACGACGCGCCCGCAGAATCCGAAGCTCCCGCCGAGCCGTCTGAATCGGCAGGACGGGCTGAACCGGAAAAGCCGGAGAACGCCGGGGAAGGGAAGCGCCGGGGAGCCATCGCCGTGCCCATGCTCCGGAAGAAGGACGGGACCGAGGCGGAGCGTAAGGTGAGGCGAGCCGCCGTGGTGAAGCCCGCGGGACCCTCGCAGGTGGATGAGAGCTCCACGAAGTATCTGGTGCGGACCGTTGCCATCCTGACGGCCATCTGTACCAGCGTCGCGCTCCTTCTGGCCGTGATCAACAAGGTCACGAAGGACACCATCGCCGACAATCTGGCGAAGGAGAAGAACGAAGCGATCCTGGCCGTGTTCCCGGAGGGGGACCGGATCGAGGAATACACCGCTCCCGGCGGGGAGACCGTCTATCTGGTGCTGCGGGACGGCGTCGTGGCGGGCTACTGCGTGAATTCCGTGGGAAGCGGCTATATCGGCGACATCGAGATGATGGTCGGGATGAACACGGAAGGCGCCGTGGAGGGTATCCGCATCATCGACATGCAGGAGACCCCCGGAACCGGCACCAAGGTGAAGAACGACGCCTTCCTCTCCCGCTTTACCGGACTGAACGGGGAAGCGGTCATAGGCGGAAACGTCGACGCGGTGGGCGGCGCTACCTTCTCCTCGAAGGGCGTGGCCGACGGCGTAAACAAGGCCATGGCGGTGCAGTTCGATCTGACCGAGGCGGCGAAGGCCGTCGGCGCGCGTCTGGGCGATTTTGTCCCGGACGACGAGCAGGAGAACGCCGGAAACGGAGACCGGACTCTGGATATCGATGAAGTCGGAGAGACCGACCGCGAAGATCCGGAGACCGAAGCGCCCGAGACCGAAGCCCCTGAGACGGAAGCTCCGGAAACCGAAGCGCCCGAGACGGAAAAGCCTGAACCAGAGCCCGAACCGGAACCCGAACCCGAGCCGGAACCGGAGCCTGAGCCTGAACCGGAGCCTGAACCTGAACCGGAGCCCGCGCCTCAGCCGGAACCGGAGCCCGCGCCTCAGCCTGAGCCGGAGCCCGAACCTCAGCCTGTGGTGACCCAGCCGGAGCCTCAGCCCGTGGTGACTCAGCCCGAGCCGGAGCCTCAGCCCGTGGTGACTCAGCCCGAGCCAGAGCCCCAGCCGTGGGTCCAGCCTGAGCCGGAGCCTCAGCCGTGGGTCCAGCCGGAGCCCGAGCCGGAGCCCCAGCCCGAGCCTGAACCGGAACCCGAGCCGGAGCCCGTGGTCGTGGTGACGCCCGAACCGGAACCGGAACCAGAACCTGAGCCTGAGCCGGACCCCGTGGTGATCGTCGTCAATCCCGAACCGGAACCCGAGCCGGAGCCCGAAGAGCCCGGTCCTCAGGGACCTCCTCCGGTAGCGTCCGGCGGCGGATCCGGCGTCCTGTATCCAAACCCATAAAGGAGGCAGTCGAAGGTGAAAAAATCGATTCCTCAGATCTTCCGGGAAGGGATCCTGACGAACAACCCCACGTTTGTGCAGCTTCTCGGCATGTGCCCGACGCTGGCCACCACCACCTCGGTGGTCAACGCCCTGGGCATGGGGATCGCCGTCATCGCGGTCCTCTCCTTCTCGAACCTGTTTATCTCGCTTCTGCGGAAGATCATTCCGAAGCAGGTGCGCATCGCGTCCTATATCGTTATTATTTCCGGGTTTGTGACGGCGGTGGAGCTGATCATCAAGGCCTATTTCCCCGCCGTCAACAAGGCTCTCGGCCTGTTCATCCCGCTGATCGTGGTGAACTGCATCATCCTGGCCCGGGCGGAGGCCTTCGCCTCGAAGAACGGACCGCTCGAGTCCTTCTGCGACGGTCTGGCCACGGGCATCGGCTTCCTGTGCGCTCTGGTCTGCATCGCCTTCGTCAGAGAGCTTCTGGGCAGCGGCAGTCTGTTCGCGTCCGCGGACGGCACCGGCGGCGTGAAGATCTTCGGCGACTGGTTCTCCCCGGCCTCCATCTTCCTGATGCCCTCCGGCGCGTTCCTGACCCTTGGGTTCCTTGTGGCGCTGGTGCAGAAGATCCAGGCGTCCGCCGCGGAGCATAAGCGCAGAAAGCAGCTGGAAGAGGACGCCATCGACGGCGGCTATCACGAGACCCTCATGCGGGATCCCGCCACGGGGAAGATCGTGCGCAGACCCGCTCCCGTTCCGGTTCCCGCGGAGCCGGCGGCTGAAGCGAAAGGAGGAGAGTGATGGGCAATATTCTCATGATCATGTTCGCGGCCATTCTGACCCAGAACTTCATCTTCT
>CACYWX010000275.1 GCA_902778205.1 uncultured Ruminococcus sp.
TCTGTTTTTATTTGATGGGGGAAGGTGGATTCGAACCACCGAAGGCGGTGCCAGCAGATTTACAGTCTGTCCCCTTTGGCCACTCGGGAATTCCCCCATGTCCACTCCGGTTCTCACCGGCGCTTGATCATTATAACACGGTGCGCAGGATTTGTCAAGGGGATTTTTCAGGTTTTTTCCGGGATTTTGACCTGTTTTTTCCGGGGATGGCACGGACTCCGGGGCAGGACGGTGCAAAATCCCCTTGACCGCAGGCTGGTTTTATGCTATAATGATAAAAGGAGAAGCGTCATCGTTATCCGCATCCATATCAAAAAAACAAGGAGAATCGTTATGAAAAAGTGGAGATGCACCATCTGCGGCGAGATCGTGGAGAGCGACATCCGTCCCGAGAAATGTCCCCTCTGCAAGGCTCCCGGCGAAAAGTTCGAGGAGATCGTGGAAGAAAACCTGAGTTGGGCCGCTGAGCACCAGGTCGGCATCATTGACGGCGTTCCGGAAGAGATCGTCGAGGGACTCCGCTCCAACTTCCAGGGCGAATGCTGCGAGGTCGGCATGTATCTGGCCATGGCCCGCGTCGCCTTCCGCGAGGGGTATCCGGAGATCGGTCTGTACTGGGAGAAGGCCGCTTATGAAGAAGCCGAGCACGCCGCCAAGTTCGCGGAAATGCTGGGCGAGGTCGTGACTCCCTCCACCAAGACCAACCTGGAGCTACGCGTGGCCGCCGAAAACGGAGCCACGGCCGGCAAGACCGAGCTGGCGAAGAAGGCCAAGGCCCTCAATCTGGATGCCATTCACGACACCGTCCACGAGATGGCCCGCGACGAAGCCCGTCACGGCAAGGCGTTCAAGGGTCTGCTGGAGAGATATTTCGGCTGATCGAACCGGAAAGAGGAAGCCGCGGACCGCTCGTCCTGGCTTCCCTTTTTATTTCCCATCATTTACCAGTCCGCGTCCGGCGCGGCTGTTCGGAGGTACCGTATGAAATCCACCCGTTCCCTTCTGACCGCGCTTCTGGCCGCCTCCGCGCGGAGGAGGCCGGGGCTGTGAACGGCGTGGGCGGCGGCCTCTTCGATCCGGAGAGCTCCGTGACGGAGGCCCAGTTTTACGCCATGCTGCTGCGGACCCTGTCGGACGTTTCCCTGGGAAGCTATGATCCCGGGACCGTGTGGTACGACGTCTACCTGGCGGCCGCGGCGGAAACCGGTCTGTCGGACGGGGTGTACGCCCTCTCCCCGGATACGCCGCTGAACCGGTTTCAGATGGCGCAGGTCATGTTCAATCTGGTCCGGGGCCCCCGGGACGAGGAGCATGCGGCGGAGGTGCTGGCCTTGATCCCGGACGGGACCGCGGTTCCGGAGGGTTACCGGTACGCCGTGGCCTTCGCTTATTCCGCCGGGCTGATCCGGGGCATGGATGCGGCGGGCTCCTTCCTGGGGGATCTGCCCATGACCCGTGCCCAGGCCGCGGCGGTGTGGTGCCGTCTGGCGGATTATCTGGCGGAATTCGGCGCGAACGATGAGGCCCCCGACGGTCCCGGAGCGGAAGAGCCCGGCCCGGATGGCGGCACGACTCCTCCCGCGTTTCCCGGAACGGAGGACCTGATCGTTCCCGGAAATCCCCGGAGGGATGAGCCCGCTCCCGCTGACACCGGAGAGAACCTGTCCGGCAAGGTCCTGACGGTGAACGGATCGAACTACCGGGTCGGCATGACCGAGGAGGACCTGACCGCGCTGGCCGGGAAGCCGGACGAGATCCTCGAGGCCTTCGGGGACTACCGGTGGTACGTGTTCGGCACCGGCGATTATGAGCGGAGCTTTTTCGCCGCCGGAGTGACGGAGGGGCGCGTGGTCCTGCTCCTCTCGGCAGGCAAGGCATTCTCCGTCGATTACCTGGGCGCTCCGCAGACCTGGGGCTCCACGGTCGGCGGCCTTCCCCACGGATCGCAGGCGGAGAAGGTCACGGAGGAGGGAGCGGCCGACAGCACGACGCTCTTCTTCGACAGGAACAACGGATACGCCCTCTTCATGGTCCTGGCCGCCGAAAAGCAGTACCTGCGGATCCCCTTCTACGCCGGAACCTTCAGCGTCACGGCGGAGGAATGCGAAGGGGAGGCCCGCCTGATCCTCCATCTGGTCAACGCCACCCGGGCGGGATACGGCGCCGCCCCCCTCGCCTGGGATCCCGCGGCGGCTGAGGCGGCCCTGCTCCACGCGGAGGACATGACCCGGCTGAACTATTTCAGCCACGACAGCGCGGACGGACGGACCCTGAAGGACCGTCTCCTCGCGGCGGGAACAGGGACCCTTTCCGCCTGGGGCGAGAACATCGCCAGCGGGCACTGGGGAGCCGTGGAGGTCCACGCCGCCTGGATCGCCTCCTCCGGCCACCGGGAAAATCTGCTGAAGGACTGCTACACCCGGTTCGGCGCGGGCATTTCCGTGAGCGGAACCGTCTCAAACTATGTGGAAGATTTCTATACCCTGATGGGGGAATGACCCTGTCCCCGGAGGCTCTCTATGAAGCATCTGACCCTGACCCGCACCATCGCGGCGGCCCTGACGGCGGCTCTCCTGCTCCCCGTCTGCGCCTCCTGTTCCAAGGACAGCCCGACGGACGTCTCCCATTCCCCGGTTTCCGCGGATGAAACAGACGGAGACAATATCGGGAACGCGGAGGAGACGGACAAAATCCCCGCGCTGACCTCCGACACAGCGGCCTTCGCGGATTCCAACACCTTCTTCAGCCTGCGCACGGAACGAAAGCGGTCCGATCCCGATGAGCTGGGCGTGACCCTGTCCTATGACGGCGTGGAGCTGCCCCGGATGGGAAAGACGTATCTGCTCCCCGTGGAGGCGGATTTCCCGGCACAGTCCCTATTAAAGCTGTCGGCGGGAGCCGGAGCGGAGGAGGGGACCCTGTACGTGGACAGCCACCTTCTCGACATCGGGATCTCCCCTCTGCTGTCCCACAACACCCGCACGGACCTGTGCTTCTGCACGGAGGACCGGTACGCCAACCTCGAGCTGTGCTTCACCACCCTGCCGGTGCTGTCCGCGGACGTGAAGCGCTCCTCCCTGGGCTGGGACGACCGGGCATGCGCCTTCTCCCTCTGGGAGGCGAAGAACGGCATGCTCCGGAGGACCGATTCCCCGGCTGCGATCCGGATCCGCGGCGCGTCGTCCTCCAATATGCCGAAGACCGGGCTGAAGCTCTCCCTGAAGGACGGGGACGGCAATCCCGCCAAGCTGCCCCTGCTGGGGATGCGCCGGGACGACGACTGGATCCTTTACGCCAGCTATTCCGACAACACCCACGTGCGGGACGCGGTGGGCTGGAACCTCTGGCGGAAGATGACGAAATCCGCGGGTCTCGATCCCTCAGGCGCGCTGGAGACCCGGTGGGTGGAGCTGATCCTGGGCGGGACCTACGACGGCTTTTACCTGATGATGGAGCCCATGGATCAGAAGACCCTGAAGCTGAACGCGGAAAAGGGCGATTCCCTCTTCAAGTGCAAGACCTGGGACGTGCCGGAATCGAAGCTGCTGGCCCGGCAGAACGCCCACGCGGAGTCCTTTTCCTCTCTGGATCGGAAATATCCCGACCGGAAGGAGGGGACGAAGGAGGACTGGAAGAACATCGCCGCGTTCGTCGCCGTATGCTATGAGAGCTCCGGGGAGGAGTTCGCGGCCGGAGCGGAGGCGGTGATGGACCGGGACGAGATTCTGGAATACTGGCTGTTCCTGAACCTGACCATGGCGGCGGACAACACCTGGAAAAACACCTACTACGCCGTGCGGGACGGAAAGGTCACCGCGTATCCCTGGGACCTGGACATCACCTTCGGGCTGGGCTGGAACGGGGACATGGCGAACAACTTCCTGTGGGAGGAGCCCGGCATGGACACCCGCACCTACGATTTCCAGGCGGGGCGGCGGCTCATCAAGTACGTTCCCGGATGCGGGGATTATGTCCGTCAGCGGTACGAGACCCTGAAAAAGGCGGGAATCTGCTCCTCCGACGCTCTCATCGCCGACGCGGAGGTCCAGTGGGCCCTTCTCCACGACAGCGGCGCGTGGCAGAGGAATCTGGACCGCTGGCCCTCCGTCAGCACCACGGATTCCCTGGATTATTTCAAGGCCACGGTCCGCACCCGCGAGTCCTGGTTCGAGGATTATCTGGAGACCCTGCCGTGACCTTATCTGTCGCGGCCATCATCACTGTCCACCGGAGGCATCGAGATTTTCATGTCCGGATTTGATACCTTTGTTTTCATCATCGAGCTTGTGAGCATCACGTCCTTCGGCATCTCCGGAGCCCTGACCGCCATCCGGAAGCACATGGACGTGTTCGGCGTCATCATCGTGGCAGTCACAACGGCCCTGGGCGGCGGCGTCATCCGGGACCTGCTTCTGGGCGTGATCCCGCCGAAGAGCTTCAACCGGCCCATCTACGCGGCGGTCACGGCCTCCTTCGCCCTCATGACCTTCATCATCGAGTATCACCACGCGAAGAGGCACACGCCGGGGGAGCCCTTCACCGGAAAATTCACCGAGGGAGCCATGTTCTGGCTGGACACCCTGGGCCTGGCCGTCTTCACCATGGTGGGGGTGGCGGTGGCCCACGAGTCCTCCGTGCCGGACAACAGCTTTCTCTTCTGCTTCGTGGGCGTCATGACGGGCGTGGGCGGCGGCGTCCTGCGGGATCTCCTGTGTCAGAACATGCCCTACATCTTCGTAAAGCACTTCTACGCCAGCGCCTGCGTCGTCGGGGCCGTGGTCTGCGAGGCCATGTGGGAGCCGGCGGGAA
The DNA here is from genome assembly GCA_902778205.1 of uncultured Ruminococcus sp. GTDB lineage: Bacteria > Bacillota > Clostridia > Oscillospirales > CAG-272 > UMGS1696. Next base: position 4,810 of record CACYWX010000275.1, read on the forward strand.
AGGTGGCCGCCATGCTGACGGGTACGGCGGTGGTCATGCTCCTGCGCTTCTTCGCCGCCCGCTTCCGCTGGAACCTCCCCCGGGTGCCGGAGGTAGAAGGCGCGGACAGCAGGCCGAAAAAATAAAAAAGCCGCCGCAGAGCGGTTTTTTCATGGGAAGAGGCAATTCTCCTTGACATTCGCCGAAGGCTGTGATATCTTATTTGTATTGAAGAAAACCGAAGGGGGCGGAATCCGTGACGGCGCGTCTGACGAGGACTGTTCTTTGTCTTATGCTTTGCCTCCTGCTGTCCGGCTGCACCGGAAAACCGGGCGGCACAGAGGACTGGACCGCGTCGGAGTTCATCATCCCGTCCGGTTACAGCGTGGTCTCCATCCGGGGCTTCGACCCGGAGGCGGGCACCGTGACGGTCTTCGCGTACCGGTATGCCGACGATACCTCCTGCCTGCTGACGGCGGAGGAGGAAGGCCTGATCCGGGAGAGAACCGCGCTTCCGGGGGCGGACAGACTGACGGGTCTGACCTGGCTCGGGGACGGCGGCTTCATGGGGATCCGGGAAATCGACGTGGAGCAGATCGCCGAGCGGTACGGCCCGGACGGCTCCCTGACAGGCTCCTTTTCCGCCGACCGCCTTCTCGCGCCGTATTTATCCGGGGCGGGGGAAGGGGAGGCGGTCAATCCCGACGCCGTGAAAACGAACGGGCGGAAAAACAGGCGGATCTTCATGCTTTCCGACGGCCGCGGCGGGCTGATTTTTCAGGCGTCCTCCGTCCTGTTCTTCTGTCCCGGATCGGCGGAGGCTCTCTTTGACGGAGGCGGGGAAGCCCTTCTTCAGGACCGGATCCGCGCCCTTCCCCTGCCGAAGGAGCCGGTGGAAATCCGTTCGGAGGATCCGCCCCTTCTCTCCCCGGACGGGACGCTGTTTGTACGGTGGCTGGTCGAGCGCGGGCAGCGGGGCGCGTTCCTCAATCCGGAAACGGGGGAGGTCCTTTGCGTCTTCCCTCTGCCGTACCACACCCGGATCCCGGGCTTCGACGGATCGGGCCGCCTGCTCTTTACGGAGGGCAGCGGGATCATGGCCCTCTCCCCCGCGGAAAAGCCCGCGCCCGCCCTTCACGTC
>CACYWX010000276.1 GCA_902778205.1 uncultured Ruminococcus sp.
ACACCTGCGGCAACGTGTCGGAGATCATCGGGGACCTCATCGAGTGCGGCCTCTCCGTGCTCCATCCCATCCAGAAGCACACCATGGACTGGAATGAAGTTGCTGAGCAGTGGAAGGGCAAGGTCGCCTTCTGGGTGGGCATGGACGTGCAGGACACCCTGATCAACGGCACGCCCGAGGACGTGCGGCGGGAGGTGCGGCTCATGCGGGACACCTTCGATTCGCCGGAGGGAGGCTTCCTCTACGCGGCCGGAAACGGCATCGTCCGGGGAACGCCCCTCGAAAACATCGAGGCGTTTCTGAACGAATGCCTGGTGTACGGCAACTGATGCCGGTCCCCCTCAGACGCCCAGCACGGCCAGAAGGACCATGGCGTACACCCTTGCCATAAAGTCGCTGGGGTGGTTGATGTTGTTGCCGGAGGCGTGATAATACTGCTTCCGGCCGAGGATGTGCCGGTGGACCGAGGTCATGGGCGCCAGCGCGATGTGGTCCCTTGACGCGGCGTACTGTCTGAGCCCCTCCTCGTATTCGATCTGATGCATGAAGAAGCCGGCGGCCCGCCAGTGGGGCAGGATGCTGGAGAGCAGGATGATGTCGCACTCCGGGCAGGCCTCTTCAAAGGAGGACACGATCCCCCGGGTCAGCTCCATGTACTGCTCCCGGGTCCTCCATCCGTCGTTCATGCCGAAGGCCAGCACCATGAGATCGGGCTTGTACGCCGCCGCCCTGGGACCGACGTTGTCGAGCCCCCAGCGGGAATCCATGCCGCCCACCGCCGTGTTGACGTAATGGAGCACCCTTCCGCCGCAAGATTCAACGGGCTTCAGCTCCTCATAGGGACGCACGTCCGCGGACACCCGGTACCCGTATTTCTCCGCCAGGGCCTCCGCCGTCATCTCCGGGAAGGGCCTGGCAAAGGGAGAAACACCCACGGTTCCGGAGGAATTGGCTCCGGTGGTGATGCTGTCCCCGTAGAAGAGGATCGTCGCCTCCTCGCCGCGCTCCAGCTTTCCGAGGAACCGCCCGCACTTCTCCGTCTGAGGCTGCGGAACCGGTCCGTTCCATGCGGCGCCGTGCCGGTAGGTGACGTCCACCATATACCGGATCATGGCGTCACCCTCCCCGAAGCCCAGCAGGGGATGACCGGGCTCGATGCAGCCGAAATCCTGCCCGTCCCGGTGCTCCGCGGGATAAAACCGCTCCATGGGGATGAAGGGCATCCGGGACCCGGGCAGGCGCACCAGACACCCGTATTCCAGGGCATAGTCCCGGCCCTCCTCGTATTCGGTTTTCAGATCGGCGGAGAACACCCCGAGGATCTCGTCCGCCGGGAAGACCAGCCGGGCCGCGTGCTCGTCCTCCCGGAACAGGACGGATTCGTGGGACACTATGTCTCCCTCCCACAGCGGACGGATGTATTCCTTCAGATCGTACTGACGCGAAACTTCCATGACAAACAGCTCCTGTTCCGCCGGAGACGGATTTTTCGCTGAACCCCTCCGGCTGTATATCCGCCCCCATTATACCGCCCGCCGTCCGGGATGTCAAGACGGATCCCGCCGTTCTCCGTTCAGCGTTCCGGACTGCAGAGGCGGTTTTCTTTTTTCGTCGACATTCCTTCCGCCATTTTTCTTTTTTTTTTTTCGCCGGAGAGGATTATCTGGTACAATCAGGTGGAACAGGCAGCTTCGGACTGTATATGGAAAAGGAGCGTGACCGGATGGATACGATCTATGAACCCGCCAGACAGATCCCGGTGGTCCGGGAGGCGGACGTGTGCGTGCTGGGAGGAGGCTGTACGGGCGTTTTTGCCGCGATCCGGGCGGCGCGTCTCGGCATGCGGGTCCTTCTGATCGAGCGGGAGGGCATGCTGGGAGGCGCCGCGGTGGGGGGACTCGTCAATATCTGGCACACCCTGATGGATACGGAGAACCGGGAGCAGATCATCGCCGGACTGACGGAGGAGACGATCTCCCGGCTCAGGTCCCGGGGCGCGCTGACGGTGCAGGAGAACCGCAGCTCCACCTACAACTTCAACCCCATGGAGCTGACCATCCTTCTGGACGAAATGATCCGGGAAAACCGCGTCGGCCTGATGCTGCATACCGCTTACGCCGCGGCTGTGGCGGAGGGAGACCGGGTGCGCGCCGTGATCGTGGAGAACAAGGACGGACGTCGGGCGGTCAGGGCCTCCTTCTTCATCGATGCCACGGGGGACGGGCTGGCTGCGCGGGATCTGGGGATGCCGGTCTACGACCACGAATACATCCAGCCGCCCACTCCCGTCTTCCACCTCCAGGGGAATCTCGAGGGCGTGAACGTGGACCGGCTGATCCGGGAGCACGGCGCGGAATTCGGCCTGCCGGACGACTGGGGATGGAGCACCCACGTGGCGGGCCTGGAGGGGATCTCCATGCGGGCGGATCAGCACATCTTCGGCGTCCGGTGCGACCGGGCGGACGATCTGACCAGGGCGGAGGTGGAGGGGCGGAGGCTCGTGCGGGGGCTTGTATCCCTGCTCCAGACTTACGGACGGCCCGATACCCATTACGCCGTCTCAAATCTCTGCTCCTCTCTGGGACTGCGGGAGACGGTCCACGTGCGAACCCGGTTCCGCGCCTCGGAGAGGGCCCTTCTGACCGGGGAACGGTACGCCGATCCCATCCTGCAGGGCACCTATCCCGTGGACGTGCATCACGCGGAGGACGGCGGGATCTCCTTCAAGTATCTCGACGGCACCCGCACCACCATCTGGGGAAAGGGCACCCGGGTTGAAACGGGAAACTGGCGGGAGGAGGCCAGTCTCAGCGGTCCGCCCGCGCGGTTTTATCAGGTTCCCTTCGGCATCCTGGCCGGGGAGGAATACGCCAATTTCATCGCCGCCGGACGGATGGTCAACGCGGACGAGGGAGCCTTCGGAGCCCTGCGCGTCATGGTCAACCTGAATCAATTGGGCGAGGCGGCGGGTGCGGCGGCGGCCCTGTGTCTGGATCGGGGGGAGGATATCCGGACTCTGGACGGAGCGTCCGTCACCCGGGCTCTGCGGGACGGCGGCTCCGCCCTGTGACTCCCGGCCGCAGTCAGCCAATCAACCGACGATCAAAGGAGGACAGTCATGCATATCGCGGACCGTATGAAGGAAAAGCAGTGGGGCGTGTTCACCCACTATCTGAACGGGATCCAGAACAATCCCGCAAACATCCTGAACCAGGGGGCCGGAGCGACACCCTGGAACGACTGCGTCAACGATTTCGACGTGGGAAAGCTGGCGGACTCCCTGGCCCGGAGCGGGGCGGGGTACTATTTCATCACAGTCATGCAGGGCGGCGGCACCATGATCGCGCCCAACGCAACGTTTGACGCCATCGCCGGCACAAAGCCCGGTCAGTTCTGCGCCGAGCGGGATCTGGTGGCGGAAATCTATGACGCGCTGGAGCCGTTGGGGACCGATCTCTACCTCTACTACACCGGCGACGGTCCCTACGCCGAGCCGGAAATCGGAAAGCGGTTCGGCTTCACGGAGCCCCGGTCGGAAGGCGTGACCATGGCGTTTGTGGAAAAATGGGCGGCGGTGCTGGAGGAGTACGCCGTGCGCTACGGGACCCGGGTGAAGGGCTGGTGGATCGACGGATGCTACCGGGGGTATTTCAAGTACACCGACGAGCTGATGGAGCCCTACGCCCGCGCCGTTAAGAAAGGAAATCCGGACGCGCTGGCCGCCATGAACGACGGGGTGTTCCCGGACTATCGGAAGAACTATCGGAACGAGGACTTTATCTGCGGCGAGTTCAACACCCTGACCGTGATCCCGCCCTCCCGCTTCATCGACGGAGCCCAGGCCCATCTGCTGGCTCCTCTGGGCGAGACCTGGGGAAGGCCGGGTAGCCGGTACAGCGGACGGTATCTGGACTGCTTCACCGCCTGCGTCAACGAAGCGGGAGGCGTTGCCACCTATGACTGCGCCCTGTACCGCGACGGCACGATCGATCCGGACCAGATCGCCGTCCTGTCCAAAATCCGAAAAGGCTGACCTCACGCTTCCCGGATCACCGCGACCTGCCCGGCCAGCTCCTCCGGAAGCCAGTCGTCCCGCTCGATGAGTTTGCTTTTTACAACGATCCGCTTCAGCCGGGTACAGCCGAGAAACGCCTCGGAGTCGATGTAGCGCACGTTTTCGGGGATCACGAGCTCCTCGAGGCCCTGACACCGTTCGAAGGCGCGGTCCCAGATCTCGAGCAGGGTGGAGGGCAGGACGATCCTTTGCAGTCCTGTATCGTCGATGAGCGCGCTGTTGGACAGCTCCGTCACGCCCTCCGGGATCACCAGCTCCCGAAGCATCGGATTGCCTCCCACCGCCGCGTAGTCGATCTGCGTGATGCCGTCCGGAAGGCGCACCTCCGTCAGTCGGGAACAGTTGCAGACGGATTCGAATCCGAGATAGTCCGCGCGGGAGGGCAGCTTCAGCCTCTCCAGTCGTTCACAGCAGAAGAAGGCGTAGGACGGGATCCCCTCCACTCCTTCCGGGATCTCCAGCTCCTCCAGATGACGGCAGAAGGCGAAGGCCCCGCTTCCGATCCGTTTCAACCCCTTCGGCAGATCAATGCGGTGCAGGTACCGGCAGTGGGCGAATGCGTCCTCCGCCAGCTCCGTCACGGTGTCCGGAACGGAAAAGACGGGCCTGCGCTTGGCGGAGGGATATTGGATGAGCCGCCCTCCGTCCCGGCTGAAGAGGATCCCGTCCCGGGAGGCGAAAACCGGATTGTCCTCCGAGACGACGATTGAAAAGAGACGGCTTTCACTTCCGAAGCTGAAGGCCAGATTCCCGATTTGCGTCAGGGTGGAGGGGATGGTGAGGATCCGCGCGCCCTCCGCGTTCTGAAAGGCGTTTGCTCCGACGCTGACCACGCCCTCCGGAATGCGGATCTCCCTCAGTCCCGGGCAGTCGGAAAAGGCTGCGTCCCCGATC
>CACYWX010000277.1 GCA_902778205.1 uncultured Ruminococcus sp.
ATACCGCCGCCAGATCCGCGTACCGCGCCGCGGGATTGGCGCAGAAGCTCTGCCGGCCGGAGACCGCCGTTTCCTTCGTCAGCTGGCGCACGTAGGCCTGCAGCTCATCGATCCGGCCGTCCTCCGACAGGCGGTTCAGCACCACCAGATGCTGGCGGAAGTCATGGCGCATGGCGCGGGTCTCGTCCACGTATTCCCGCAGGGACTCGTACCGCTTCCGCTCCATCTGCAGAAGATGGTTCTCCTCTGCGATACGCGCGGCTTCCGTCAGACGGCGTGCCACCTGCCAGCAGAGATGGCAGATCAGGATGCAGAAAAGCGGGAAGATCAGGAGCAGCACCAGCATGACGGGACGGATCCGCCCCACGGTGATCAGCGCCACGTCATTCGGCATGATCCAGTAGAACAGCAGGGCGATGAGGAGCAGGGCGGCGGAGAGGAGGCTCCACTGATTTCCCGTGAACCGCTCGTCCTCCATCAGCTCCGGCAGCTCCACCGTCAGCGTGTGATAGTACAGCAGGATGGACAAAACCCCAGTCCGAGGCAGACGAGGCCGGAGCGGACGGTAAAGGCCGAGGCGTCATCCTCCCAGGGAGCCGTCAGATAGACGGTGTACATGGTGACGTACTGAACCTGGATGACGGCGTTCAGAAAGCAGAAGACCTTTTCGGGCAGAGGCGCGTTCGCGGTCAGGCAGAAAAGCCCGAAGCAGAGCGGGACCAGCAAAAGCACGAAAACGTCGTTGTCTACGCCGAACAGCGAGCTGAACCACGCCGTGGCCGCGGAGACCGCGAAGAGGATCGCACAGACGGCCGGCATGAGATAGCGCGTCTCGGTCCGGAAGCGGTTCCGCAGAGGGAGATACGCCAGCGCCGCCCCCGGAAACACGATCAGCGCCTCCACCAGATTGCGCAGAAAAAAGGGGCTGTCGCAAAACAGTCCCAAAGTCTTGATCGATCTTTTACAAAAATGGCCGCCGGGGATGTGCAGCTCCCCGGGTCTCGGGGCAGAGCCATGAGCGCGAGTGGGTTTCATCTTGGATGAAATCCGGCAGACCTCGGAACACTCAGGACTTTCAGGGAGTTCCTCTTTTTGGTTCTTTTTGCGCATTCATGCGCAACTCCTCGATAAAGGAGAAAAGCATGACGAACACTCTTGAATTACAACAGGGCTGCTGCATTTCTCCATCTTCAGGAGTTAATGCGACAGCCCTGTCTGCATTATCGCCAGTGAGGGGACTTATCCGATATAATACGCCTTCAGCTTTTCCACGTCCGCGTCCGTCAGTGCGCGGCCGATGAGGAGGAATTCGTCCAGGGCTGCAGGGAGCTTCGCGCCGTAGGTCCCCGTGCCGTCCTGACCGATGTTCACGGGCATGTCCGTGGAGAAGGACGCGCCCTTCAGCTCATCCCGCAGCTTCGCGGCCTGCATGGGACCGAAGTCAAAGGAGAACCGCACCTCGTTCGCGTCCCGGTCCACGGAAACCACTGCGTACATCCAGCCCGTGGCGTAGTCCTTCGGCATGAGGACCCCCGCGTCGGAGCGGTGCGCGCCGTCTGAAACGTTGAAGGAGATCATGCCGCCCGTGATGTTCAGGGCGAAGCCGGGATTGCCGCCGCCCCTCCAGTCCTTGTTGCCGAGGATCACCGGGTCGGAGGAGGGCTTGTCGGTTTTGATCCAGAAGGCCGCGGTGAAGCTGCCGGTTCCGGGCTCGAAGTCCTTCAGGGTGACCCCGCCGTCCTGCACCTCGACTGCCGCGCCGAACCAGCCGTCCACGAAGTAGAGCTTTCCGACCCGCTCCGTGCCCGTCTTTCCGCAGGCGTCCGCGATGTCCCCGTCGAAGGGCAGATAGGAGAGAATCGGATCGTCCGGGAACAGAGCCGCCGCGGAAGTCCCTTCGGGAGCGGAGACGGTCTCGTGGAGCCGGTGGGGAACCTCGGGCTTGATCTCGGGCCGCTTCATGCCGGCGGGACGCTCCCCGGCCTCGACGCCCTGAAATACGCCGGAGGGAACCCGGGAGGTCCAGGACGCGGGCTGTTTGTCCTCCAGGCCCAGGGCGTACAGCACGATGGAGGCCGTGTCCCGGATGCCCATCTCCCCGATGGTGCCGGGCTGGACGGTCTTTCCGGCGACGGCGAACATGACGTATTTCTCCCCGTCGGTCCAGCCGCCGTGGCCGTGGTCGAAGCCGCCGTGGTCCGCCGTGACGATGAAGAGCCCGTCCTCGAGGAATCCGCGCTTTTCGCAGACGTCCCAGATCTTTTTGATGTAGCCGTCGGTGACGCGGATCTGCTTCAGATGGCCCTCGGTGCCGTAGCCATGGCTGTGTCCCGCGCCGTCCACGTCGTCGAACTGGACGAAGAGGAAGGTGGGGCTGTTCTCTTCCAGATACGCGCAGATCTTGTCCGTCAGCTCCTCGTCGGCCGCGGTGTCCTTCACCACGCCCAGGCCCTCCTCGATGATGCCCCGGTTGATGGGACTCCAGTGGGAGAAGGCGGCCAGCTCGGCGTCGGGCATGGCTCCCCGGATCACCCGGAAGACCGAGGGGAAGGGTCCGTCCGTGGGATAGGGAACGGCGGAGACGATGGAGTTGGTCAGGCCGTGCACGTCGGGCGTGATGCCCAGCAGCATGGAGCCCCAGCATTCCGCGCTGATGGTGGGATTGGAGGTGAGCACGTCGTAGGAGACGGCTCCGTTTTCGAAAATGGCGTCCAGGTTCGGGGTGTCGGTGTTCCGGAAGAAGGTCCCGGCTCCGTCCACGCCGATCAGAAATACGTGCTTGTACCGCATGGCGTTTCCTTTCCGTTTGTGATTGCCGCAGAATTTGTCCGGAGGCCCCCGTCTCCGGTCCGTCGGTCCTATCTTACCCCATCCCGGCGGAAAAGTCAAGCGGAGCGGATAAAGAGGCCGGGGAGACGCGGCTGTAAAATTTTTTGTGAAAAGTTTTTCGGAAAAACAAAACAAAGTTGTGAATATCCCTTGAATTCTCCGTCCCGTTGTGCTATACTTGGCACGGTAACATGGAAATGTTGCGACATTCTGAAAGGAGAATCACCATGAAGAAGCTCATTACCCTGGCTCTTGCCGTGATGCTTGTGACGGCCTTCGCTACCCTGGCCGCCGCCAACGCCGGTACGGGCTACTCCATCACGGCCTCCCGCGGCACGCCCGTTGTGGACGGCGTGAAGGACGATATCTGGGACACCGCCGAGGTGCAGGCTCAGGACCGCATCCGCAACGGCACCGACACCGGCACCCACGTCGCCATCCGTTTCCTGTATGACGACGACAACCTCTACCTGCTGGCCGAGGTTCCGGATGCCTCCCTGTGGACGAAGGATCTCAGCCTTGCGTCCATGACCTACAATATGGACGGCGCGGAGATCTGCCTGTCTCTGACCAACTCCTCCGCCACCTCCATCGACACTGCCACCGACGCGTGGGTGGGCGTGACCCCCTATGCCGACTTCTATTCCTCCCAGGCCAACTGGCTGGTCGGATCCAAGGACGGCGTCAGCTCTGACAACGAGACCTTCGACGCGGAGTTTATGGAAGTCCATACCTCCCTGGAGAACGATCCCGACAACGACCAGGCGAACCCCTACTACATCGAGGCCGTCTGGCACATCAAGGCCTATGACGCCCAGTACGCTCCGGCGGACGGCGTGAAGTATGGCTTTGAGATCTCCTACAACGACAACGCCGAGTACAACAACAGAACCATGTGCATCGGCTGGTCCGACATTACCGACGGCGCTTCCACCAACCCCTCCGTGTGGGGCGAGATCGTCCTGGGCGCGGCCGGCGCTGATGCCGCTGCTCCCGCTGAGGGCGAGCTGGCCAACTACGCCAAGGGCGCGTCCGTGACCGTCTCCTCCACCGAGACCGCAGACTTCCCGGGCGAGCTGGCCGTTGACGGCGATCTGGAGACCCGCTGGGCCTCTCAGTACACCGACGACGAGCAGATCACCATCGACCTCGGCGCCATCAAGCCCATCGGCTACATCGAGCTCTACTGGGAAACCGCTCTCGCTTCCGATTTCGAGATCTACACCGGTTCCTCCGCGGACAATCTCCAGGAGCACACCATCGCAACCGTGACCGGCAACGCCGATCAGCACAACGTGTTCGAGTTCGATCTCACCACGGCCCGCTACATCACCATTCACTGCTCCAAGAGAGCCACCGAATGGGGCAACTCCCTCTACGAGGTGATCGTCCGCAAGAGCGCCGACGAGGTCGTTTCCTTCGCGGGTCCGGAAGGCTATCCGTCCTCCGGCTGCGAGATTCCGGAAGGCTCCGTCATCATCAACGGCGAGCGCATCGGTCTTGAGGAAGGCTGGGGCGGAAACGCTGCCGCCGGCCGTGACGCTGCCTTCGACGGCGACATCAACACCTTCTTCGATCCCCTCGGCACCGGCAACGGCTGGGCGGGCATCGATGCCGGCGAGGAATACACCCTCACCAAGATCATGATCCACCCGAGAGACGGCCAGCTGCCCCGCTTCAACGGCGCGGAAATCGACGGCTCCAACGATCCCGATTTCGAGGACTACACCGCCCTCTGGATCTCCGTCGAAGAGGCTGACGAATTCAAGTGGTACGAAATCAACTCCGAGGACTTCGACGACCACGGCTCCTTCCGTTACTACCGCTACTTCAACATGACCAACCACGGCGACGTGGCCGATGTTGAGCTCTACGGTTATCCCACCGCCGGCGGCCCCGGTTCCGCTGCTGCTCCCGTCGAGGAAGCTCCCGCGGATCCGAACGCTCCCGCCATCCTCTGGGACTTCAACTCCGACGGAGCCATGGACGCCAATATGGGCGCGAACTCCGGCGCGAACACGCTGAGCTGGACCGCCGATAAGGACGACGCCGGCAACGAGTACTACACCTTCACCGCCTCCGGCGCAGACCCGTACGTCTCCGTCGACCTGTCCGCTCCC
>CACYWX010000278.1 GCA_902778205.1 uncultured Ruminococcus sp.
TCGTAATACGGCCAGAGCCAGCGGACGCTCGGATTCGCGGCGCCCTCCTCTTCGCGGAACACCTCGTAGCAGGAGTCCAGCACCGCGGCGATCTCCTCTTTCGTGAGACTGCTTTTGTTCAGGGCGGTGCGGTTGGTGCTCATCTGCTGATGGGTGCGGCGGATGAAGGCGTCCCACGGCAGAGCGGGCGCAGCAGACCGGTACCAGTCGTCCCGGAGGATCTCCAGCGTCCTCATGCTGATGTCGATGCGCTTCTGCCGCTCCTTCGTGCAGAGCGTGATGTTGGCCAGGCACCGGATCACATAGCCCCGGGTGGTGTCGTCGCCCAGATCCGAGAAATAGCGGAGATAGGAGGACGCCTCGGTGAACACCATTTCGTTGTAGAACCGGAATGTGTCGACCTCCCGCCCCTCAATCCCTGTAAGGATCCGGTTCAGGTAATAGAGGCCCATCCCCAGCTTGTAGAGCTCCCGGATCACGCCGTCCCGGTTCTTCCGGACCCGCTCCATGGCCAAAAGCGCGTCGTGGATCGCCACATAGACGCCGCAGTCCATGTTGGATTTCCAGTCCATGAGCCGGTCCGCGAAGGCCTCCAGATCCCGCAGGGTCTCCTCGTCCGCTTCGTAGAGCGCGTCGAGGGCGGGGTAGAGGCAGTTGGAGAGCAGAGCGGCGTTTTCCTGTTTCAGCTCCGCCAGACGCGCCCGGTCCCGGAACCGTTTCGCGTACCAGTCCTCAAAGCACACGCCCGGGGATGCGGTGAACTGCCAGAGTTCGCCGATCTCCTCCGCGTTCTTCACGTACTGTTCCTGATACGGCTGCATATCCTGTCCCCTCCCATATGGGTTCTATCCTTTTGCCCTTCTCAGAACCTGCATCAGGGCGTTGATATCGATGGGCTTTGCGATGTGTCCGTTCATCCCGGCGTCTCTCGCGCGGGCGACGTCCTCGGCGAAGGTGTTGGCGGTCATAGCGTAGATCGGGACACGTTCGGCGTCTTCTCTCCCCGAGGAGCGGATCCGGCCGGTCGCCTCATAGCCGTTCATGACGGGCATCTGTACGTCCATCAGAATGACGGTGTAAGTCCCCGGCTCCGCGGATTCGTACAGCCGGACCGCTTCCGCGCCGTCCTCCGCCGTATCGATCGCCGCGCCGGTCATGCCGAGGATCTCCACCGCGATTTCCCGGTTGATGAGATTGTCCTCCGCCAGAAGGATCCGGCGTCCCGTGAGATCCGGAAATTCGGCTTCTCCCTCCGCGCCCCGGTCTTCCGCGGATACGCCCTCCAGTACCTCCTCGAGCGTCCGCCGGAAGAAGGGAACGGGAACGAACGCGCGGATCCCGCACCGGCCTGCCCGGTATTCGATGTCCGCCCAGTTGTCCTCGCTGACGAGAACCAGGGGCAGGGCGGGCGCGGCCTTGGAGAGGTATTCCGCCACGTCGAGCTTGTCACCGCCGTCCCGGAGCGTCTGGCCGATGATCGCGCCGTCGTATTTCATCCCGCTCACATCTGCGTCGGCGAGGGCTGAGAGCGCTTCCGCGGCGGAAGAGACCCGTGTGAAGAGGATCCCGTCCTCCGTGAAGATCCGCCGGTAGCACTCCGCCGTCTTTTCCTCTCCCTCGAGGATCAAGAACCGCTTTCCGGACAGTCCCTCGGGAACGCCGCCCTGCTTTTCGGCCCGGAGCGGGATGCGGATCGTCACGTCCGTCCCTTCGCCGGGAGCCGAGTCGATCCGGATCTCCCCGCCCATAACGTCAATGATCCGCTTGACGATGCTCATGCCGAGGCCAGTCCCCTCGATTTTCGAGACCGTGGTGTTGTTCATCCGCTCGAAGGGATCATAGATGCGGCCGAGGAACTCTTCGGTCATGCCGATCCCGTTGTCACGGCACCGGAAGACCAGGATCCGGCGGTCTTCCTCCGGGGGATCCGCTGCCTCTTCCCGGACCGACACCCGGATCTCTCCGCCCTCCTCGGTGTATTTGGCTGCGTTGCTGATGATATTCACAAAGATCTGCCGCAGCCGGAGCGCGTCGCCGAGATAGCTTTCGGTCCGGACGCCGTCCGTGTCGAGGAGAAAGGCGTGCTTCTTCTGCTCAATCAGAGGCTTTGCGATGACCATGAGATCGTGGAGCAGATTCCCGATGTAGAACCTCTGCTCGTCGAGGCGCATCCGGCCGGAGTTGATGCGGGACATATCCAGTACGTTGTTGATCAGGCTGAGCAGATGCCCGCTTGCAACCTCGATCTTGGAGAGCGCGTCCGCCACCCGTACCTTTTCGTCGATGTGCTTTTCCGCGAGCGCGGTCATCCCCATGATGGCATTCATCGGAGTCCGCATATCGTGGGACATATTGCTGAGGAAGAGCTCCTTTGCGTCAATAGTTTTCTCCGCCTCCCGCAGCTTTTGAAGAAGCTCCGTGCGTTCGGGGTCCTCCCCCGCGATAAGGAGCGTCTTTCCGTCGGACAGGGGGACGGATTCTGATACTGAATCTTCGTTAAATCCCGCTGTCCGGGATATTATTTTCTCGCCGCTCTGAACCGCATATTCTCTGCCCATGCTCTCCCTCCTTCGGTTCGATCTGTTGAGAAAACGACTGACATTGCCGCCACTCCCCGGAATCTTTCATGTGCTTCTGCGCATACGGCTCTTCCAACGTTTGCCAGACCTCCTTACAGAATACTTGACGATGCCGTATGCTCTTCGTATCCGCAGGCGAGGTCCCGACCGGCGGTGCGGACTGTCTTCTTTGGATAATCAGACATCTTCCACTCCCTCTGTTGTATGGCAGACGGGGAGCTGTGCAGTTCGCCGCGCTCTTCCATTTTCATCCTTTGCACTTTTTATTATATTATATCATTCCCTCGTTGATTCGTCAAGAAGGATATGAAACCGAGACAGCAAAACGGGCTGTCATTCGCTCCGCATCGGCAGAAATCTTTTCTTAGCGGAATATATTCCTGTCGCTGCGAGATCGCCGACATCCGTTACGTTGCCGTCCGTCACCAATGAGTATGTATTGTCGGAGACACCATTCACTTTTCTATCTTCCTCCGATTCGGAAACGCCGCCTCCATCCATTCCACAAGCTCTTCCGGCGTGATCTCCCCGCGGGAACAGGCGTCCCGCTTCTGCAATGCCTCATGCCGCCAGCGTTTGAAGTCCGCTTCTTTGATCTGCCGGACCTTGACCCGCGCGGAATACCTTTTGTAATATTTATTGTATATCGGAAGCGCCTCGTCCGCTTCCATTCTTTTTTTGTAATTCTCCTGCGCGGCGAGCTCCTGACAGCTTTTCGTTTCGCCCGCCGCCGGGGTATCGCAGTAGTTCGTGTCGTAATTCCCCTTCATGAGGAAATACCGCCCGCATCGCCTGCATTTGCGGAATCGCGCGCCGATCTCGATCAGCTTATCGAATTCAAGCTCCAGAATGTCGGCGGGTGTGCAGAACTCCGTGCGGCGGAAGAGCGTGTGATCCGTGGCGAAAAAGTATTTCATATAGTCGGATTCGATCCCAAACTCCGCGCAGAAGGCGTCCATGGTTTCCTGCGGAATACCGATGGGCCGGAGGATCTGCCCCGAAAAATGCCGCTTGATGTCCTCCTGCGTTACGGTGCGGGCGAAATACACCTCGTCCTGCTGTTTGAAGAAGGACGGCCATCCCTTGATGATATTGAGGATGCTGTTTGACTCCCCTTGCAGCTCGTCGTCGCGGGACAGCCGCTCGTACAAGGCCGTGATCTTCGTTTTTTCTTTCTTTGGCAAGATATATCAACTCCTTTCTTGCGGACAGTATCATAACCGCCTGAAAGGGCATTGTGCAATTCTCCCTTTCTCTATCCTCATATAGTATATACATTCGGGTCAGTGACCACATATGAACTATGCAGCTGTAGAAGGTTCGGCTTAAGGAAAAACCGTGTTTTGCCGGAACCCGATCCACCGATGACGAGCACATTTTTGTTCCGCGCTGTTTTCGGGTCTTTCGGACGGCTGTTCATCGTGAGGCTTTCTGTGGCAGTTAAGATCACATTGTTCTGGGGATCGGGATCGATGAACGGTTCAATGTCTTCTCTTGTTCCCCATCGGGCGGAACCGTATTCCTCATCCTTCCGGAATTTCTTCCGATCCTTCCCTTTCATATAAACAGCGATGTAGATTCCCCCGGCGACAGCAATCCCCAGCACAAGATCAAGAGGGTAAAGCCCTGGCATAAGTGTTCGGAACGCAGCGCGGAGTCCATAAATGAGGTATCGGCTCTTTGTCTGGAAGTCTGCGCCGGGTGAAAACCGGTATCCCTGCCCCAGCTTCGTCCCGAGAAGGAAGAACAAAACATAGGGAAGATGCAAAAGGAGCGCTTTTTTCTGCTTCGCCGTCAACGCTCAGGCACCTTCTTCCTGGTTTTGTCCTTCACAGGCGTTCGGATCATTCCACGGATTTGCGCCAGTGCTCTCAGAACGGAGGGACGCTCCGCCTTTTTCAACTGTTTATTCGTGTATTCCGAAAATGCAGCTTCCATTGCGCCGGAATCCGGGGTTTTGAAAAAGACAAGGAATTTGTCCTGTCCTTTCGCTTTGTACGGCGCGTAATCGATCCCGTACTTACGTGCGATCTTCTCAAAGGATTTCTGATCCTCCACTTCGACAGACTGGAGCCCGCGGTCCTTTGCCGCGAGCTCCTTCACCGTCATTTTTTCTTGATTTGGTCCTATATCATGCTCAAGCATCGGCGACAGGCATGAAAAAAGGCCAAACTGATTTCATCATGAAATGTTTGGCCATGAAGGATAGATGGTACGTTCACCATTTGATCCTCTTATTCGATTTATACAAGGATTCGCTCGGGATTTTGTTTGGTATGCTGTATTTCACTGGACTTAATCCAGAGTCCACAGCAGGAAATATGGATTAACAGTAGTGAATACATATACAGCGAA
>CACYWX010000279.1 GCA_902778205.1 uncultured Ruminococcus sp.
CCGCCAGCAGCACCGCGATCACCAGCAGCGCCGCGGTATAGAGCGTCTGATAAGCCTGTTCAATGGTCATTGCGGAAACCTCCTCAGCAGACGGATAAACGACGATTCCTCGATCCCCTCGGCATATTCCCGCCGGAGGGCGTGTATCACGAACCGGTCGTGGTCCTGAAAGACTGTGATGGTTCCGGGCGTCAGAGTGATGGAGTTGGCCAGAATCACGTTCAGCGCGTCCCGCCGCAGTCCTGAATGGAACTCCACCAGCACGGGCTCCGGATTCGCGCCGGGCTTCATCGCCAGCACTGCCACCAGCGTCGCCGCCTTCAGCGTTTCCCAGAGCAGATTCAGGCCGTAGAGCAGCGCCAGCGGCACGCACTTTACGGCTCTCAATTCCCTGCGCCATGGATACTTCAGCGCCCGCACGGCAAACAGCCACACCGCCAGGGAGATCAGCAGTCCGATCCCCAGGATCTCCCATGTGATCCTGCCCCACAGCAGCAGCCATAGAATCATCAACAATACCAGCATCCGATCCGCCTTCCTCCCGCGCATGCCGCCCCCGGGCAGCTGCGTTCATCTGTTCTGATTTTATGTCAAAACCGTTGGCTTGTAAAGCATTTCCCGTGTTTTTTCCCAAAAGGCGCATCGGAAGAAGCGTGCAGAAAAAGCCCGGTGCAGGTTTCCCTGCACCGGGCTGTCGATGAGACTCAGTTTTCTTCCAGATATTTGTCGTAAGCCGCCTGGTACAGCTCGGTCATCCGATCCACGGTCCATTCCCCGTTCTTCACGACGGAATACAGGTCGCTGCTGCCGGTCAGGTCGTTCAGCATCCCCTTGTTGAAGTAGATGCAGCAGTTGTCGTAGAAGTTGTCCAGATCGTACATGCCGACGGCGATATAGGTGTGACCGCCGATGGAGTAAGCGTCGTTCACCTTCTGATACCACCACGGCTGCGCGAAGTCGAAATACCCCGCCGACGCCAGATCGGTGAGGAAGCCGTTGGACGCCGCGTCGCCGAGATGCTTGTAGTGCCAGACTGCGGCCTCGCACATATCGTCCCCTGCGCGGACGGCGTTCATGAGGGCGGTGGCGTCTCCGTCGGCCCCGAGGATTGGCTCCGCGATGTGGACGTCAAACCGTTCCTCAACGGTGAGATTTCTCGCGTACACGGCATCCGCCACGACCTCGCCGGTCTGCTCAGGCATATAGACGCCGTCCTTGTGGGAGGGACAGCATTCTCTTGTGTAAATGCGGAAATCCGCTCCGTCATACTGCACGGCGGGCAGATTGTCGGGGATTTCCGTTTCCTCCGGTTCGGTTTCCTCCGGCGTGACGATCTCCGCGGCTGTTGTCGTTTCCGCGTTCTCCTCCGCCGCGGGCTGGGAACAGGACATGGCAGCCAGGAGAAGGATGGCCAGCAGAAGAGCGGTTTTTTTCATCGGGAGCCTCCTCGTCGTGATAGAGCTTTCTGCTGTCATTATACACAATGATTTCCGGAAAATCAAGCCTGGTTTTCATGTTTTCTTCAAAGAAAGCGCTCCGCATCGGCACACGGCGCGGATCCTCCGGTACAAAAACGCTTTCGGGAATTGACTGTGGGATCGTAATATGTTAAAATATAATTGAATCATGAAATATCCCGGTCATGCCTTCTGTTTAGACCGCACCGGGACGATGGGGGGACCATGATGAACAAAGATAAAGGAACGCTGTTTTTTTTCGCAGTCCTGGCGGCGGCGTGCGCGCTGACCGGATGCACCAGGACGGAACCGGAATCGGAGACTGCCGCTGCGCCGGAGACGGTCGTCACAGAGGAGGCTTCCGAGCCCTCAGCTGGATCAACTGCCAAAGCGTGGGAGGAGGTGATCCTGACCGTTCCCGGAGCGGAGGGGGAGATCTCTCTTCCGGCCGCGGCGGTGGAGCTTTCCTATTTTGACGGCTGTCCTCTGATCCGTTCGGACGACGCCCCGGCGGACATGGTCCGGAACATCGCCGGATTCCGCGAGACGCTGGAATACGACTATGGAATGAAGGTGGGGATCCACGCGGACTGGCTGGCGCCGGGAGAAGAGATCCCCGCGTCCTCCCGCGAGATCCTCATGGGCCGCTCGAACCGTCCGGAAAGCGATGCCGCCGACGGACTCCGGGAGGGGGACTACCTGATCCGGCTGGAAAACGACCGGCTTCTGATCGCGGGGGGATCCCTTGCGGCGGAGGAGGCGGCGGAGGAGGCGTTTCTCTCTCTGTTCGTGGACCGGGAGGCCGGAAAGATCTATCTCCCCCTGGGGGACGGATACCGGATCGAGCAGCGGTACCCGTGCGACGGTCTGTCCGTGGATGGGATCGGGCTGACGGAGTATGCCGCGGGGAAGGGGCTGGACAGGCTGAACGCCGCGGTGCTCTCCCTGACCGGCTCTCCCATGAACGGCAAATCCGGGAGGAGCGTAACCTTCCGGGAGGAGCCGGAGGACGGGGAACTGATCTGCGGCGCGGAGCTAACGGAGAACGGAGATCTGATCCTCACCGCCGGACCGGACGGCACTGCGGCAAGCACGGCAGCGGTGTTTACGGCATGGATGAAGCACAGGGCAGGCTTCGATCCGGAGAAAACCGGTCAGACCCTCGCCCTGAGCGCTTCCGATTTTCCCGTCCGGCTGACGGAGCAGGACACCGCCGCCCTGATCGAGCCGGTCTTCCTCTACGTCTCGCCCCGGGGAGACGACGGCGCGGAGGGAACGGAGGACAAGCCCCTCAAAACGCCGGAGGGAGCGCGGCTCAGGGTGCGGGAGCTGCTCAAAACCGTGCCCGGCGGGATCACCGTGTATTTCGGGGAAGGGGATTATCTGCTTGACGCCGGGATCCGCTTTGACGCGGAGGATTCGGGCATACCGGGCGCACCGGTCGTTTACGCCGCCGCTCCCGGGGAATCCGTCCGGTTCCTCGGCGGGAAGCGGATCCGCCCGGAGGACATCGTTCCCGCAGACAGCGAGGCGGTCCTCGGACGGGTGAACGACGCCGCGGCCCGGGCTGCTCTCTGTCGGATCGATCTGTCGCCCTATCTCGACGCGGTCCCGGAGCTGTACTGCTACGGCCACACGGCGGATGACGGGAAGATGCCGGTGGAGATCTACGTCGGGGGACAAGCCCTGACCACGGCCCGCTGGCCCGACGCCTCGGAGAGGGACGCCTACGTGTACACCGCTGAGAAGGACGTGGTCACCACGGCCGCGGGATCGAAGACGATCTTCTACGGGGAAAAGATCGCGGAGCGCGTTTCCGCATGGTCCGACGAATCGGTGAAAAAGCTCCGGATGTTCGGGTTCCTCTTTGCGGAGTGGACCAACGAGCTGTACGACGCCTCCCTGCTGGATCGGGACGCCCGCTCCGTCACCCTGCGAGGCGGCCTTAACGGATACTTCAACAACATCGGCTCCCACAAGCGGGTGTATTTCTGCGACCTTCCCGAGGAGATCACCGTTCCCGGCGAATGCTGGATCGACCGGGAAAACCGCGCCGCGTATTTCTATCCGCCGGACAATATGGACTCCGGCGACGTATACGTCAGCACCCTGACCGACGACATGATCACCCTGGACGGCACAAGCTGTGTAACCTTCTCCGGCATCGATTTCGTTTACACCCGTGGGAACGCCCTGCGGGGGACGAACGCCTCCCGCGTCACGGTGTCGGACTGCACCGCCGCCCATACCTCCGCAAAGGGCTTCGTCTTCACCGGCGCGAACCGGATCCTCGTGAAGGGCTGCGAGGTGTACGATACGGCGAACGGCGGGATCAGCCTGGAGGGAGGGGACAGGAAAACGCTCCGGTCCTCGGAGAGCGAAATCGCAGACTGCGAGATCCATTCCGTCAACCGCGACCAGTCCACCTACGCGCCGGGGATCTCCGCCTACGGCCTCGGCATGGCGATCCGGCACAACCGCCTGTACGACGGCAATCACGAGATGATCCACGTGGGCACCAACGACGTGGTGATCGAGTACAACGAGCTGTTCCGCTGCGTGCGGGAGTGCTCCGACATGGGGGCTATCTACTTCGGCCGCAATCCTACCCTCATGGGGACGGTGATCCGCTACAACTACTTCCACGATATGGGGAACGCCTACGGCGGCATCGGGCAGTTCTCAGTGTATCTGGACGACGGGAACATGGGTGCGGAGATCTACGGGAACCTGTTCGTCCGCGCCGCCGGGATCGAATCCGGGAAAGGAACCTCCCAGGCGGCCATCATGCACCACGGCGTCCAGTTCTCCCATATCTACAACAACATCTTCATGGACACCTCCGTGGCGTTCCGGTTCGTCGACTGGCGCGGATCCCACGGGGCCCGGCAGGAGGGATGGTTCCTGTGGCTGTACGACCGGAATCCGGATCACCTGCACGAGAGCGTTCAGAAAATGCAGGAGGTGGACTTCGACAGCGAGCTCTGGCGGGAGCATTACGCCGGGACGATCTGGGAAAACCTGTACGATTACGCCTCGTCGGACAGAATCGGGCAGGTGCGGGCCATGAGCGACAAGGAGCTCCTCAACGAAGCCGCGAAGAACGCTCCGAAGGATACAAACGAGGTGAACGGGAACCTGTTTGTCTCGATTCCGCACGTCACCTCCGGCGGCTCCTGCAATTTCCACGACAACCTCGAAGCGGACCCGTCGATCTTCCGGGACCCGGAGAACGGAGACTGGGATCTGACCGAAGAAGGACTCAGGCTGGCCGAAGCGGAATGTCCGGGCTTTGAGCCGCTTCCGTTTTCCTCCATGGGGCGCGAAGGAGACTGACGGGAAAAAACACCGATGCTCCGCGCTCAGACATGCCCGTTTTTCCGGATCATCCCCGGCGTCAGACCCGTTTTCCTCCTGATCACGGAGGAGAAATGGGAAAGCGAGGCGAACCCGCACCGGGAGGCGAT
>CACYWX010000280.1 GCA_902778205.1 uncultured Ruminococcus sp.
GGAACGGGATGGGATCCTCTGGGTCTCCTGCACGGCCAACGGTCCGGACAACCGCCGCTCCTGCGCCCTGATCCGCGTTCCCGTCCGGGATCTCCCGTAAACATTGAAAGCCTCCGCAGTTCCGAGCCCGTCATGGGCCCGAACCGCGGAGGTCCTTTTTTGTTCCGTCGCACAGCGATTCCGGACTCAGCCGGGATAACGGAAGCTCCCTTCAAAGTCCCGCTCTTCCCCGTTGAACCGGATCCGGCCCCGGACGCCGTTCTTTCCTTCCACCGTACACCGGACCACGCATCCGTTCTTCCATTCCGCGCTCACCCGGAAGCCGCCTCTGGCCCGGAAGCCGGAGAACGAACCGGAGCTCCATTCCCCCGGCAGGGCGGGCAGAAGATCGATGGCTCCGCCGTGGCTCTGGAGAAGCATCTCCATGATCCCCGCCGTGCCGCCGAAGTTGCCGTCGATCTGGAAGGGCGGATGGTTGTCGAACAGATTGGGCAGGGTGCTCTTTTGGAAGAGGGCGGTCAGATTCTCCAGCGCCGCCTCCCCGTCTCCCAGCCGCGCGAAGAAGTTGACGATCCAGGCCCGGCTCCAGCCCGTGTGTCCGCCTCCGTGGGCCAGCCTGCGCTCGATGGTCTTCCGGGCAGCGGCGAACAGCTCCGGCGTGGACCGGGTGATCTCGTCCGAGGGGTGGAGGGCGTAAAGCTGGGACATGTGGCGGTGGCCCGGCTCGGCCTCCTCAAAGTCCTCGCTCCACTCCATGATCCCGCCGTGCTTCCCGATCCTGAGAGGGGGCAGATCCTTCATCGCGTCAAGAAGCTGCCGTACGAAGTCCTCCTCCCCGTCGGGATCAAGGATCCGCGCCGCCTCGACGGTGAACCGGAACAGCTCCCGGATGATGCAGATGTCCATGGTGGGACCGGCGCAGACGCTGACCGTACTCCCATCCTCCGGGCTGATGAAACTGTTCTCCGGCGAGCTGGCCGGCGCGGTCACCAGATACCCGGTCCGCGGATCCCGCACCAGATAGGCCAGGAAGAACTCCGACGCGCCGCGGATCACGGGATAGAAGCTCTCGAGAAACGCCCGGTCCCCGCCGAACAGCCACCGCTCCTTCACGTGTCTGAGGCACCAGGCTCCCGCCGCGGCGAAGGCTCCATACTGGGGATGGCATCCGAGAGAGGTGTAGCCCCAGGGATTGGTGATGGCGTGGGCCACCCATCCGGGACAGCCGTAAGCGATCCGGGCCGTCTTCTCCCCGGCCTTCGCCAGCATCCGGATGTAGTCGAAAAAGGGCTCGATCAGCTCCGGAAGATCCGCGGTCTCGGCGAACCAGTAGTTCATCTGAATGTTGATGTTGATGTGGTAGTCCGCGCTCCAGGGAGCACGGTAGTCCTGACACCAGATGCCCTGGAGGTTGGCCGGGAGCCTGCCTCGGGAAGAGGACAGAAGCAGATACCGGCCGAAGTTGAAGTACAGCTCCGCCAGCCCCGCGTCCCCCTCGGGATGTGCGATGCGGCGGTCCGTGGGCACGTCGGAGCGGGTGCCGGAGCCCTCGAGCTCAATGGACGCCCGGTTCAGCATGGAGGCAAAATACGCCCGGTTCTCCTCCCGCACGGCCTCGTATCCGGCCTCCATGGCCCGGTCCAGGGTCTCCCTGCAGACCTCCATGGGATCCCGGTCGTCGTGATACGCCGTGGCCGCCGTGATCCAGAGGGTCAGGACGCCGTTTTCGATCCCGTGGCGGATCAGCACGGCAAAATGCAGGGGCAGGTACCCCACGGCGGTGATCTCCCCGGGATCGTGGATGACGGCGGCGTTGTTCCGCGCGTACCGGACCACTGCACCCTCATCCGCCCCTTCGATCCGGACCACGGCGGTATTGTACCGGTATGAGACGAAGTACTCCCGCCGCGTTTCCCCGGCCTGAACCCGTGCCAGGCCCTGATCCAGAAGCAACTCCCGGCAGTAGTCCCCCTCCCCGGGCAGGCCGGTCACGGTCAGCTCCCCGGCGGTCTGATAGGAGCCGTAAGCCCCCTCCACGTCATGGTGTCCCTCGCCCCGGCAGACCATGTATTTCAGGCACAGCGCCTGAGCCTCGGCGTACCGGCCCTGAAAGATCAGCTCCCGCATCTCGCCGAGGTGGGCCTTGGTCTCCGGGCTGTCGTATTCCGGGTACTCCCAGCCCGACCAGAAGGTCTCCTCGTTCAGCTGGATCCGCTCCTCGCCGGGTCCTCCGTACACCATCATGCCCAGCCGCCCGTTTCCGAGGGGCAGAGCCTCGTTCCAATCCGACGCGGGAGCCGTGTAGAACAGTCTGTTTTCCTTCATGTCAAATCCTCCGATCCACGTTCAGAACAGCGTCACCGGGCAGTCCGCCAGCGCGAGGCATCCCCTCGGACCGCCGAGCAGCATGATCCCCGGGATCCGGCATTCACCGTCCAGAGCCGCGCCTTCCAGCGATGCCGAACGGATCCCCTCCATGAGGGGCAGAGCGCAGGCAGAGGCCACGGCGGCGGAGCCCTCGGCCCAGAGGGAAACCTCACCCCCGGTCTCCGCGGCGATCTGCCAAAGAAGCGCGGCATCTTCCGCACGGAATGCATCCGCCGTGTAGTGGAAGGTGGTGAAGTACTTCTCCCCCTGTCCTCCTCCGGCGACCGTCACGGCGGCGTCCCCATATTCGCCCGTCAGGAACAGGTCCCCGCTGACCACGGCGCATCCGTCCTCCAGCATGGCCCGGATCCGGGGATTGTCGACGCACCCCTTGCCGGAGCCGCTGAGGACCAGAACGACCCGCGTCCCGTCCCAGTTCTCCGGGAACACCCGGACAAAGGGGATCTGCTGTCCGCGGTCCGAGACCACCACGCTCTTTTCGATCCGGAGGCCGTCCCGGTTCTCTTCCCATCCGTCCGCCGGAATCGCCCGGGATCCGATCCCCGTCATCCAGCGGAGCATCTTCTTTTTCTCCGCCCGGTCCAGCGCTCCGATCCGTTCGGTCCGCTCCTTCCGGTGGGCCTCAAAGAACGCCTCGTCCCCCTCGATGCCGGGGGCGTGTCCCTCTCCCCGGAACCAGGTCAGGTCCTGCACGTCGCCGAAGTCGATGTCCTGCTCCTGCCAGTTCGGCTCCCGGCCCATGAGGCGCCGCGCGAAGAAGGAGTAGACCCGCTGTCTGGTCTTCCGGTTGTACTGGTGGTCCGCAACCTGATAGAAGTGCTCCACCATGTCCTCCGCACCGTACTGACGGTAAGCCTCCAGAACCGCAGGAACCTCCCTCACCTCCTGCTCCTTCGTCCAGTCCCCGGTGGAGCCCGCCAGGAACAGGGGACGCGGAGCCAGCATGGCGCACATCTCCCCGTTGTCGGTGAACCGGCGCAGGCCCGGCGCGTTCTCGCAGTCGCATCCTCCCTGCATCCGGAGGGAGATCATGTTGATGGGCGCTGCCGCCCTGATCCGCTCGTCCACAAGGGACAGGAACAGGGTCTGGGAGCCGCCGCCCGAGGCTCCCGTGACGCCGATCCGCTCCGGGTCAACCTCGGGCAGGGAGCACAGCAGGTCCAGAGCCCGGATGTTGTTCCACAGCTGGACCCCCAGACCGTTCGACAGCCAGAGCTCCTTTTCCCCGCCGCCGTACTCGTGGGAGATCTGGCGGCTGTCCACCATGCCGATCATGTCCGTCACCAGGCAGACGAACCCCATCCGGGCGAAATTGCCGATCTGCTGCGGGTAGTCCGCCTCAGCCGTCCGGGTCAGACGCTGGGGCAGCCAGTGGCCGATGACGTTCAGGATGGCGGGGGCCTTCACCGGCGCGGGATCCGGCAGGTACAGGTTCCCCGTGGACCAGAAGCCTGGCCTTGTCTCGAACATGATCTTCTCCACCGTGAAGCCCTCGAAGCGGCCCGCCGGCTCCCGCTTCACGTTCAGGGGCGTCTTCTCCGGCCAGGGATAAAGCCCCGCCGCCATCCGAAGATTGTAAACGAGCTCCTCCCGCCGCCGGTCCACCTCCTCGCGGGAGGAAAAACGTGTGATGGGAAATACGGTGTTGGTGTGCCGGTCCGCGATCAGCCGGCTGTCCTCGGGAATCCTCGGCAGTACCCGCCAGAAAGATGCTTCCATAGTCCGCTCCTTTTTTGTAATCCGCGGTCCGCGCGGTGTTTTTTGTGATCGTACAGGGCCCCGCCGGTCAAAGGGATCCCTCCCGCCCCGGCGCCGGGGTCTTCACGCCTCCATGGCCGCACGAAGCTCTTTGGCCTTCTCCAGCAGCCGCCGCAGAATGGGATCCCGTTCGTCGTCCGGCGCGTCCAGACTCTGGTGGTGGGCCTCCAGCACGCAGTCCCCGGCGTATCCCACGGCCTTCAGCGTCCGGATCAGCGCGTCCCAGTCCACGGTTCCGTCCCCGGGGATCAGGTGATCGTCCCATCCGGTCCCGCGGTTGTCCTGCATGTGGAGGGACCGGGGAGCCGCCGCGCATTCCGTCAGGACCTCGGGCCGGATCCCGAAGCAGTTGGCGTGACCCGTGTCATAGCACCAGCCGAACCAGGGGGAATCCACCGCCTCCGTCAGCCGGGCGACGATCCGGGGATCCTTCGAGGCGCCCCACAGCAGGTTTTCCGACAGGATCACCACGCCGCAGTCCCGGGCCTTCGCCAGCCAGAGCTTCACCGCCTCCGCGTTCACCCGGATGAAGCGGTCCGCGTCTTCGATGGCCTCCCCCCTCTCCCGCCAGACGGGATGAAGCACCATATATCCGGCCCCCAGCGCCCCCGCCGTCTCCAGGGACCGTCCGATCAGCGGGTTGTCCCCGGCCTCGCCCGGCGCGTGGGAATGGGTCTAGGGAACGTCCAGGTCCTCCGCCTGCTTTCTAAGGGCTTCTGCCCAGGCGAGGTATCCGTCCCCCATGAAGGGCGT
>CACYWX010000281.1 GCA_902778205.1 uncultured Ruminococcus sp.
ATAGACCAGATTCACCTGCCGGATGGCCTCGAGGAACATCCGCGTCAGAGGATTCGACACCGTGGTCCCGTCGGGAAGGGTCCCGCCCACCATCAGACCGCAGGACAGGCCGTTGGGCACCCGTCGGTTGATCTGCACGCAGAGGCAGTCGATGAGGGTCTGGGCGTCCTCGTCCGTCAGGATGCCCGCCGCCCTGTCCCGCTCATAGTAGGGCAGAAGCCAGCGGTCCGGATGCCCCAGCTGGAACTGGAGCATGGAGGGGCGCAGGGGCTTGACAGACAGGGCGTAGGTAGCGAAGGCCGCCGACTGCACCGCCTCACGGAAGGATCCGGCGGGATTCCGGGGGACCCTGCGGCAGATCTCGGCGATCTCCTCATACTCCACCCTCTGCCGGGGATCGGGTTCCGCCGCCGCCAGCTCTCCCGCCCGGTCCGCGTACCGGTCCGAGAGGATCTCCATCCCCTCGAGGCAGAGCTTTGCCGCCTCGTAGAAGTCCTCCTTCCGGACCGAGGCGGGATCGTCCGGGTCAAGCGCTCCCTCGTATCGGTCGATGAGAGCCCGGATGCCGGAGGTTCCCAGGGTGAGCAGGCGCGGATAGTCGACGGCCATATGGGAGTCCTGTCCCACGGAGCAGTGGGAGAACCGGGCGGCCTCGTTTCCCCGGTGGATCCGCTCCTCGTCCTCCGGGGTATGGGGGGAGGAGGCGGGATGTCCCACGATCAGCTCTCCGGGCTCGATGCCGACGGTCCAGCGGGAATACGCCTCCCGGACGGACTCCGCCAGCCTCCTTTTGAAGGAGGGATTTCCGGCGCGCTCCAGAAAGGCGGCGTTGAAAAAGCCGTAGAATTCGTCGTAGGAGATGGCGGGCTTCAGGGCGCGGCTTCTCAGCAGGTCGATCCGCGTTTTGTCGTATGAACTCATGATTCCTCCGGCGGCAGATGCCGTTCAAGCAGGCGCCGGGTCAGGGCAGTCAGCCTCTCCGCGATCCATCCGAAGAGATCCGGGACGCGGAACAGCCGGGAGAGACACCGGCGCAGAAATTCAAGCAGGGAACAGATCAGAAACATGGACAGGACCACGGCGGGAAGAACGTAGAAGAGCTCGGGGGACTTGGCCCAGAGGGAGGGCTTCAGCCAGTTCCAGAGCGGATCACGCAGGTCCCGCTGCTCGTGGATGAGATAGACGCCGAAGGTCAGGGGCGCGAAGAAGCCGATGAGGCCGCGGGGCACGGGGGACTCGATCTTCAGATTCAGGAAGAAGAGGAAGAGGCACACGGACGCGGCCACCACGGTGACGGAGTTGTACTGCATGAACACCTTGAGGTAGGAGGAGTCGAACCGGAGCTTGTAGTACAGTACCGTCATGAGGATCCGGGAGGCGGCGGTGACGGCGGACAGCAGGAAATACCAGCCCAGCCAGTTCCGCTTTTTCGGAGGATATTTCCGCAGATACGCCGCCGTGACGTACAGCACGATGAAGGATACGTAGCTGTAGCCGCCGCTGAGCTTGGCGAAGTCCTGCCAGTAGGTGATGTTCCTTCCCACCACGAAGAGGCCCCAGAGCACGGCGCAGGCGGTCAGATGCTCCCGGCGGCTCAGATCCCGCAGGGCCCGGTTCAGAAGCGGCGAGAGGGCGTAGAGGATGAGGTAGGCCGTGGCGAACCAGTAGCGGGTCCCCGTGACGGCGCACGCGGCGGCGAGGAAGGCGGATCGTTCGAAGGCGATCTTCCCGGCGGCGCAGAGGACCAGATAGACGGCGGCCGAGGTGAAGTCGATCTGTCCCCAGAGCAGGAGCAGCTTTTTCAGGCTGAATTTCGAGGCGGACTGGTAATAGCCGGTAATCAGCACGAAGCAGTTCACCATGACGTAGCAGCAGGCCTCGATGAACCAGGAGATGTGGAAGTTGACGTCCGTCGGTCGGAGGGAGCCCAGCACCTTTCCGTGCACGAAAAAGTGGCTTGTCAGGATCATGAGCATGCACACGATGCGCAAGAGCTCCGGTCCGGCGGCGCGTGGACGGGAGGCTCCGGACGATTGCTTATGTAGAAAATTCATCATTCATTCATGGAAACGGCATGAAAGCCGCCTCGGTTGGTGTTATTATTTTAAACAGACTGCATAAAGTTCCGCGCGCCGGTACCGCGGAGAAGAGAGGCTGCGACATGCTGGAAGACCATATCATCCGGATCAGCGACAAGATCCACCTGAATTTTTATAAGCGGCTTTTCTCCATCATCAAGGAACGCGAGGGCAGCCTGACCGCCATGGAGGTGTTCGCCGTGGAGGTGATCCACGCGCTGGGTTCTCCCACCATCAGCGAGTTCGCCGATTTTCTGGGGATCTCCCGGCCGGGCGCGTCCTACAAGGTGGCGTCCCTGATCCAGAAGGGATACGTGGTCAAGGAGGCCTCCTCCGACGACAAGCGGGAATTCCGGCTGACGCTCACCGACAAGTATTACAACTACATCGGTCTTTACGAGGACGGCCTGCGCGAATATGTGTCCAAGCTGGAGGCCAATTTCACAAAGCGCCAGCTGGAGGGATTCGAGAGCGTGCTGAACCGGGTGGAGCGGGAGATCGACGCCTTCCCGGACAATCCCGGCGGAGGAGAACCGAAATAAGGTTTGAAAAAGCGAATAAAGCCGTTTGGAACGGGGCAAAGACGGGAAAGCTGATGAAAGCTGAATGTCTTTGCCCCGATGTCGTTTTTATTTCTTCAGAAGACCGAAGGTGGCGTCCGCCAGAGCGGGGATCTCCACCAGATTGTAGCCCTCGATGGAGGTGTAGAGCCGCTTCTCGAAGGGCGCGTACCAGTAGGGATCGATGCCGCTTTCGCCGTTCCGGATGCCCACCACGGAGCCTACGGTGGCGCCGTTGCAGTCGGTGTCGAAGCCGGTCTGCACCGCCAGGCACACGGAGGGACCGAATTCGCCGCCTCCGCACAACAGGGCCATGGTGACGATCATGGCATTGGAGTTGGTGTAGCACCAGTCGTTGGCGGAGTACTCGTTGAACCGGGTGTGGATGTGCTCGATGATCTCGTCCGCGGTTTTCCCGGCGTCGTACAGGGCGACGATCTCCCGCACGTCGGCGGTCAGGCGGGATTTTGCCGGGACATAGGCGAGGCCGGTCTCGATGACGGTCCGGATGTCCCGCTCCACAGCAGCCGCCGCGATCATGGCCGCGATGAACATTTCGCCGTAGATGCCGTTCTTCACATGGGAGATGGAGGCGTCGCGGAAGGCCATTTCCGCAGCGGTCCGGGGATCGCCGGGGTTGATGTAGCCGAAGAAGTCCCCGCGGATCTGCGCGCCGATCCACTCGCGGTAGGGATTTTTGTAAGTAGCCGTTTCCGGCGGCTGGAGTCCCGCGGCGATGTTCCGGTAAGCGGCCCGCTCCGCCGTGCAGGTGGCGAAGGCCGGGATCCAGGACAGCCAGCCCTCCGCCACGTCCGCGGGGGTGAAGTCCCGTCCGTACCGGGTCACCAGCTTCAGGGCGAAGGTGGTGTAGTTGGTATCGTCGTCCACCGGGGAGGCGTAATGCACGTTGTCGGCGAAGCAGGCGCCGGTCCAGAGCTTGTGCTCCTCGATGAGCTCCGGGGTGAAGGAGGACTTCAGGATGTATCCCTTCATGGGCCAGTTCCCGGTGGCCTTCAGCACGGGCCAGAGGCGGTCCCTTCTCCAGCCCTCCACGGGCTTGCCCAGGAGGCATCCGGCGATCCGGCCGATCCACGCGCCGCGGAGACGGTCCTTGAGAACCTCCTCCTCCGGGATCTCCGGCAGGACCGGGGCTTTTTCGGCGGACGGAGACGCGGCGAGGATCCCGGTCAGATCGGAGGGCTCCTCATAGGGGAAGTCCTCCCGGATGGGCTCGTTGGCCATGGCGGCGGCCAGCGCTTCCACAGATTTTTCGTTCCGGAAGACCAGTTCGTTGTCCGCGGCCACAAAGGCGTTGACGATGCCCTCGTAGCCGGCGACGTCCCGTCCTTCTCTGACGCACTGCTCGTATTCGACCCGGATGTCGTTTCCGTACCGGAGCCGGCACAGCCGGTGCCTATAATGTAGGCGTCCGAATAATCAAATCTCTCATCACGGAGAGCCGCATCCAGACTGAGCGCGCTATTGACCTTGCTCTCACCGGTTATAAGCATCGCGATATCATCCTTGACATAAAGCTTGTTATCTTTATGTCCGCCTTCTATCTCGTACTCTTCCGCCCCGTTCAGATATTCTTCATAGTATAGTTGTGCTTCGCCCGGCATATCTCCAGTCATCTCTCCGATTTCGAATTTGGGGAGTATCAGGACCTTGATCTTCTTCGGGCTGCTTCCGCAAGCGGACAGAAGAAGGGCAGTGCAGATGAGCGTTAATGCGAACATTTTCTTTTTCGAAAACCACATGTTGCAGTTACCTCCGTTTATTTGGTCAGATAATTTTTATTAACATAGCCGAATTTCCCGAGAGTCGGTGCATACACGAACCAGTAGGTGGAATCAGCACTTTCAACATATTCTACCATCTGCCCGTTCTTGAGTTTTCCGATTTCATTGGACGAATCATAGTTTCTGGCTTTTCTGAGGGCAAGATACTGACTTGTTCCTGTTACCTTATATTTAGGATAAGAATTGCCGTAATTTCCGTTGCCGCTGCCGACCTTGATAAGATAATCCCCGTTGACATAACCGAACTTGCCGAGGGTCGGAGCGTACACATAACAGTAGGGACCATTTCCCGCCGCGATGTATTCTACGGGCTGACCATGGTGAATCTTTCCGATTTCGTTGGAAGATTTACTCGACATTTGACTTCGGAGGGCGAGATAATTATTCATTCCTGCCGCAATATACATGTCATCTGCAAAACCGTAAAATTCTCCGCCGTATTGATTTACGAGA
>CACYWX010000282.1 GCA_902778205.1 uncultured Ruminococcus sp.
ACATCGCGGTGGGCGGCGTCCCCGGCGGCACCGATCTGAGCTGATCAAACTAGGGCGGAGCAGGAACCACAAGAACAAAGCTCCGCCCAATCAGCAGACTGGAGGAAATAATATGACGGTTGGAGATTGCCTCAACTTTGTAGACGACTGCAAGCCGAACGCTTTCCCACCGTTTGCAAAGCTGAAATGGCTGAGTGAGATAGAAGGAAGGATCGCGAGCGAGATCTTCCTGATGGCACCAGCTGAGATTAGACAGTTTGACTACACCCCGGAGATGCAGAACTACAAGCTGCTGCTGGATCCGCCGTGGGACGACATCTACATCGCCTATCTCATAGCCAAGACCGACAGCAAAAACGGAGAGTTCAACCGGCTGAGTACAGCGGCCCAGGCTTTCAACCGGAAGTGGAACGAGCTGAGCGCGTATGTCGCGAATCTGTACACGCCAGGAAATGGATATTATTTCAGAGAGCTGGAGCGGGGAGCCCCGGTGCAACAGCTCCTTGATGAAGGAGGTATGAATACCTATGGGGATGTATGATAACCCACCCTATTATCTGAGCGCCTATGGGCTGGCAGTCAAGCACGGCTTCCGAGGCACGGAGAGCGAGTGGCTTGTCAGTCTCAGCGCATATGGCCTGGCCTGTGCAGAGGGGTTTAAAGGAAACCTAAAGGAGTGGCTGGCCAGCATCAAAGGAGAACCGGGAACCACCTGCTATGAGGCAGCAGCTGCAGGAGGCTACGAGGGCAGCGAGGAAGAGTTCAACGTGCTGCTTGCGGCTATGGCCGATTACATCGAAGGCGGCTCGGCAGCTGTTGAGGACGGATCCATCACGACATCCAAGTTGGCAAACGCAGCGGTCACAGAAGCAAAGCTGAGCAGCGGGGCTGTAACAGCGGAAAAAATTGCAACCGGTGCAGTTGCCCATGAAAAGCTCGCTGACGGCTCGGTCAGATCCGGCAAGATCGAGAACGGCGCAGTGACCAGGGATAAGATAGCCGACGGGGAAGTAACGAACAGAAAGCTGGCAACCGGAGCTGTGACAGCTGACAAGCTGGAGGGCAACGCCGTAACGGGGGAGAAGATCGCCTTGAACGCAGTGACCGTGCTGCATACCGTGGAGATCGGGACGCAGTGGAGTGAGACAAGTGGACTTTACACGCAGGAGCTCAGCGTGAATGGGTTACTTGCAACCAGCCGCGTCATTGCCGATCTCATACCTGCAAACAGCGCGGCGACAGCTGAGCAACAGCTGGAGGATTGGGAGAAGATCCTCCGAATTACGATAGGGGCAGGAACGGCAACCGTCATAGCGAAAGAGCAAACCGGGACTGTGCTGACAGTACAGCTGCTGGAGGTGAAGAAATAATGAGCGAAGCACTTATTGTAAGACGCGGCGGAACTGGCGGCTTTTCTATCAACGCGGCTGTGATTCATGTCAATGCCGAGGTGGGCAGCACCATTGTATTCTCCAAAGGCGGTGTTACGGTCAAGACACTCGCCCCAGGTAAAGCACATCCTAACAGTGACGGGGTAAGCGCAGACTATTACTTTTCCATTTCTCCTTCCAACTACGGTACCTGGACAGTCACGGCAACGAAGGATATATACACATCGGTTAAAACGGTCGAGGTCAATGCCATCAAGCAGTATGATCTGAAGGTGGTTTACCAGCTCATGCTCTATAATTCCGGCAACACCTATGATTATCCGTGGCGTATTGTCAGGAAAGGTTACAATGCTGAATTGCCGTCTGGAGAAACACTGAAATGCGGCCCCTACAGCGGCAACGGGAATATCTACCCTGGTGGCGGTTTCGTGATTGACCAAAAAATCGACCTCAGCAATTATTCTACGCTCTATGCTCATTTTGTGCTTAACACGATGGCCTATACGCAGAAGGTTTGCGTTTTTGCTTCCTCGGCTTTCACCGGGCAAAATCAGATTTATAAAGTATTGATTGAAAACAACCAATCGGATGTTTTGGCAGGAACGATCACGACAGCTACAGACGAGAGCCTCCTGGATGATGGAATTATCAGCTGCAGTGTTAGCGACCTTCAGGGCGAGGCGTATATTAACGTAGGTGGACGTTGCCCAGATACGCTTTCAAGCATGGTCTTCGAGGTTGACCGCGTTTGGTTGGAGATATGAAAGTATGACTATTTACATTGATTCCGATTTTCGCTGCCATCTCACCGATGACGGCACGATGCGTCCGGTGGAGACGGGCGCATTTGATGGCAAATGCAAAACCTTTATTGAGGGCTACCGTTTCGTCCCCGAAGGCGAGAGCTGGACGCGGGCGGATGGCACGGTATTCACGGGCGAGATGATTGCCCCGGCCGAGAACTACTTTGCTCTCGCCAAAGCCCAGGCCCAGTATGAAGCAGACATGGCGGCGGCGGCTGATATGCAGACTGCCCTTGACATCCTGGGGGTGACAGAATGAGCTACACAGAGAACGCAAGACGCAAGGCCCGGAGTATCGAGCTGGCCACCAGCTACCTCGATGATGCACAGGCCGAGACTGTGACCGAGCTGTTCCCCCAGTGGGAGCCGGACACCGACTATGCCGTCGGTGACCGTCGGCAGTATGATGGCCTGCTCTACCGCTGTGTGCAGGCGCATACCTCGCAGGTTGGCTGGGAGCCTCCTGCCGTCCCTGCCCTATGGGCGCGGACGAGCACCGAGGAGTGGCCTGAGTGGATTCAGCCCACCGGTGCCCATGATGCCTATGCTGCTGGCGACAAGGTGAGACACAACGACAAGCACTGGGTGAGTGAGCTTGACGCGAATGTCTATGAACCGGGCGTATATGGCTGGGGTGAATTCTCCGATGGATGAAGACGAGGAGAAGACCAACTCTGGTCTGCTGACGGAGGATTGATATGGCAGTAAAGACAAAAGCAGGGACCTGCTTCGTGATTCCCCTGGAGATCGAGGACAGCGACTTTGACAGGATCGAAGCGATTGAGTTTGTCTTCAAGCAGAATGAGAACGGTGAGGCGCTGAAGACCGCGTACTTCTCCAGGGACGGAGCATGCAAAAGCTGCATGAAGGGCGAGGGCGAGCACGAGATTCTGGTGGAGATCACACGAGAGGAAAGCTATCTTTTCAGGCAGGACGAAGAGTACATCATGGACTGCCGCATCCACTACGAGGATTCCGATTACAACCCGTACACGAAGCCTGTGAAGTTCTTCATGGACAAGACCTGCTTCCGCCGGGGAGAGGAGGTAAGCGGAACATGATCAAAGTTAAGGTGGGAGAGACACGGCGCGTCCCGATTACTCCCCAGAAGGTAGAGGAAGCGGGGATCCGCGTAGGAGAAAAGATGGTCATCAAAGGGAGAGACGGCGTGTCTCCCACCATTGAGATCGAAGGAATCCCGAACGGACACCGCGTCACTATCACAGGTGCAGGCGGACCGAAGTCGTTTGATGTGCTGAACGGCGAGAAGGGAGAAGCCGGCGTTTACTCTGCCGGCGACGGGATCAGCATCACCGAGAAGACCATCAGCAACACGGGCGTCACCAACATCAGGATGAACGGAACGATCAAGGGAGCGGGAGATGTGGACCTGGGGAACGTGATCACAGAACACCAGAGTCTTGAAGATCTCGGGATAGGCCGCGCGTCCAATTCGGATATCGACAATTTGTTTAACTAAGGAGTACAGCAATGGCAAATGATTTGAAAAAACTTATCGACATTGACCTGCTGGCTTACTTCAAGAGCAAGCTCGATCTCCTGCTCGCAGGCAAGGTGGACAAGGTAGACGGCAAGGGCTTGTCCAGCAACGACTATACCAGCACAGAGAAGACGAAGCTCTCAGGCGTTGCCGCCGGCGCACAGGTGAACGTGCTGGAGGGCATTCAGAAAAACGGCACAACGGTTCCGCTCACCAATAAGATCGCCAACATCTCTGTGCCGACAAAGACCAGCGAGCTGACCAACGATAGCGGCTTTATCACCGAAGCCCCGCCGCCCTCAAGCACTTCACCTAAGATGAACGGAACAGCAGCTGTCGGTACGGAGACTGCCTTTGCCAGAGGAGATCATGTTCATCCGAGCGATACGACAAAGGCAAATCTTGCGTCGCCTACGTTTACCGGAACGCCCAAAGCACCGACTGCTGCTGCCGGAACCAGCACCACGCAGCTTGCCACGACTGCATTTGTTCAGACAGCAGTCTCCGGCAAAGCCAACTCTGCCGATGTCTACACCAAGACGCAGGTAGATTCTCTTGTCACTGGCGCTCTCCACTACAAGGGGACCAAAGCCACCGTGGCCCAGCTTCCTTCTACTGGGAACTCCACGGGCGACATGTGGCACGTCACCGAGACAGGAGGCGAGTATGCCTGGAACGGCAGCGCATGGGAAGAGATGGGGTCCGATATCGACATGTCCGGCTATGTTGAGGACAACGATCTTGGCTTTGCAACGACTGCGGAGATCGACGCGCTGTTCACATCGTAACTGAGAGGAGGTAACCTATGTCCTCCATCAACAAACTGATAGGCCTTGACGAGCTGGCCTACTTTCTCTCCAAGCTGAACAGCAGGGAGTCCAGCGCGTCATATGCCGTCGTCACAGTTCCCGCAACAGGATGGACACAGGACACGACCAACAACTGCTATAAGAGGACGGTGACAGTTTCCGGCATGACGGCAGCTTCGAGGCCTACAGTGTGCTTTTGCCCACCGCATGACTTCTCTTTGATGGACAGTCAGGAGGAAGCATATGACCTTGTGTATGCCGGCGAAAGCGGGACGAACAGCCTAACGCTTTACGCGGTCGATGCCCCGGATGCTGCTTTCAAGATTACGGTGTCCTACTGATGGGAGGAACAGCAATGGACAGACAAGAGACAATTGAGCGGGCGGT
>CACYWX010000283.1 GCA_902778205.1 uncultured Ruminococcus sp.
CTGTTCACCTTCAAGCACCACTACATCACCGGCGCTCTGGACAGCGGGATCCTGTACGAGCTTTTCCGCGCCATGGGAGAAAAAAGAACCGTCACGGCGGAGCTGTTCAACCTTGACCGGGAACGGAGCCGGGTCCTCGAAGCCGTCCCGCTGAAAATCATGATCAGCGTCCAGAGCGGCCGGCAGTATCTGATGGCCTATGTGCCCCGGTACGGCCGCATATCCTCCTGCAGGCTGGACAGCATCATTTCCGTAAAGGCGGGAGAGGTCTGCGCAGACTTCGACGGACTGCGGGAGGATTTTGAGAAAATGCGCGCCCATCTCTGGGGCGTCAGCACCCGCGGACGGACAAGGGACGGACTGGAGCATGTGGAGTTCACGATCCGCTTCCGGAGCGACGAGGAGCACATCCCGGCGCGGCTGGAACGGGAGAAGCGGTGCGGTACGGTGGAGCGGATCGACAGGAATACAGCCCGGTTCTCGGCGGACGTGTACGACAGCGGGGAGCTTCTGCCCTGGATCCGCACCTTCATCCGCCGGATCACGGAGATTCATTTTTCCGAGCCGGAGGCGGAGGCCCGTTTCCGGGATGATCTGGACGAGATGTACCGTCTTTACGGTCTGGCCGACAAGGGAGGGGAGGCGGAGACATGATCTTCAGCGAGCTTTACGGAGCCTACTACAACGCCGTGGCGGCGATACTGAGGGCGGCGTCCGACCATCCCCTGACAAGGGATGAAATGCGGGAGATAGTCGGACGGTACGCCTTCGGGGAGAGCATCCTGACCATCTCCTCCGCCCTTGAGGAGGGGCGATGGCAGCTTTTAAAACCGGATGGGCGGTCCGTGCTCCGTCATGAACCGACAATGCCGCTCACCGCGCTGGAGAAAAGCTGGCTGAACGCGGTGTCCGCCGATCCGAGGATGCGCCTGTTCACCGACGATCCGCCCCTGTTTCCGGACGCGGAGCCCCTGTTCCGGCAGGACGATCTTCTCCTCTTCGACCGGTACGCGGACGGCGATCCCTATGAGGACGAGGGATACATACGCCGGTTCCGGCTGATCCTCGACGCGGTCAGAAGCCGTCGTCCGCTGAGGATCGGCATGAAGACCGCCAAGGGGAGGTTTTCCAGACCGGAGCTGCTTCCGGAGCGGCTGGAATACTCGGAGAAGGACGACAAGTTCCGGCTGATCGGCCTCGACGCCCGGTTCGGCAGGCGCGTGGTGAATCTGGGGCGGGTCATGGAATGCACCCTCTCCGACACGCCTCCCGAGGTCTTCGCCCGCCATGCCGACACGTCCGGGGGACCGGAGATGCGGACGGTGGAATTCGAGCTCCGGGACGAGCGCAAGGCGCTGGAGAGAGCTCTGCTGCATTTTGCCCATTTCCGGAAGGAGGCGGAGAAGCTGGAAGACGGGCGGTACCGCATCCGGGTGACCTACGACGCCGAGGACGAAACGGAAATGGTGATCCGGATCCTGTCCTTCGGCCCCATGATCCGGGTGACGTCGCCGGAGCACTTCGTCGGACTCATCATTCAGAGACTGCGCGAACAGAAAAACTGCGGACTGTGACAGGTTCGCAGCTTTTTTTCCGTGAAACTCCTCCCGGGAAGGCGTATAATGCAGACGTACCGGGGAGCAAAACCCTCACCCCGGCACAGGGGATGCACACAGCAAATTTCCTTTACATCAGACGGTCCGAGAGCCGTCATGGATCTGCCGAAAGGCGGCATCCCGAAAAGGACACCGACAGCAATTCTCTTTTTTATGCACGAAAAAACGGTGTCCTGACCCCAAAGATGCGGACAGCCATTCCTTCACCCATACTGCAGCTCGCAGAGCACACGTTCCTGAAACGTGGTACGTCGGTGAAAACCCGGCCATGTATTGAAGAAAGCGCATCTTGTCCCTCAAAAGGCGCAGACAGCAAGCTCTTTATGATCATCAGACTCAGACTCTGTAAGACACAAACTGCGCCTTGCCGTCAAATCACGGGAAACTCCCGTTTTCATATCGATTACAACAGAAAGAGGTGAATCCCATGCCGGAATACCTGAAAGCCCTGCAGAACGAAGCGAATATGACCCGGACGGAGAACGGAGCGGTTACATACGCCTCCTCCGGCTCGGACTGCCTCGATCTCTTCGCCACCGTCGGCGCCCTGCGGAAGGCAG
The DNA here is from genome assembly GCA_902778205.1 of uncultured Ruminococcus sp. Classification (GTDB taxonomy): domain Bacteria; phylum Bacillota; class Clostridia; order Oscillospirales; family CAG-272; genus UMGS1696. The sequence goes on from CACYWX010000283.1 coordinate 2,177, forward strand.
GCGAAGCCGACATCACCGCCCGGTTCCTGCGGGCCTATGCCGAGGATCCCGATCTCGCCATGAAGCTCCTGTTCTTCGCCCGGGACATCCGGGGAGGGCTGGGGGAGCGGCGGGTCTTCCGGGTAATCCTCCGCTGGCTGGCGGAAACCCACGGGGAATCCGTGCGGAAGAATCTCAGGTTCATCCCGGAATACGGCCGGTACGACGATCTGCTCTGCCTGCTGGACACTCCCTGCGGACCGGAGGCGGTCTCCGCGCTGAAGGAGCAGTTCGAGGCCGACCGGGCGAATCTCGCCGAAGGGAAGGACGTCTCCCTGCTGGGGAAATGGCTCCCGTCCGTCAATACCTCCTCCCCGGAGACCGTCCGGCTGGGAAAGCGGATGGCCCGCGCCCTCGGCCTCACCGAGCCGGAATACCGGAAGGCTCTGACCGCCCTGCGCGCGAAAATCCGCATCATCGAAAACAACCTCAGAGAACGCGACTACACCTTCGACTACGAAAAGCAGCCCTCCCGGGCCATGTTCAAGTACCGGAAGGCCTTCCTCCGGAACGATGAAGAGCGGTACAAGGCGTTTCTGAAGAAGGTCTCGACGGGAGAGGCAAAGCTCCACGCGGATAACCTGTACCCCTATGAGCTGGTGGACCGGTATCTGGACTATTCCGGGGTCCGTATTCCGGAAAATGACCGGGCCGCGCTGAACGCCACCTGGGCTTCCCTGCCCGATTTCGGCGGAGACGAGGACATGCTGGCGGTGGTGGACAACTCCGGTTCCATGTACGGCTGGGCCGATCCGAAGCCCGCGTCCGTGGCGCTGTCCCTGGGTCTGTACTTCGCCGAGCGGAACAGAGGCGCGTTCCGGAACCACTTCGTCACTTTCTCCATGCGCCCTCAGCTGATCGAGGTGAAGGGAGAGACCTTCGCGGACCGGCTGGAATACGTATCCTCCTTCACCGAGGCGGCCAACACGAACCTGGCGGCGGTGTTCGACCTGATCCTCGGCGCGGCGGTGAAAAACCGCGTTCCGCAGAAGGAGCTGCCCCGAAAGCTGGTGATCATCTCCGACATGGAGTTCGACTCCTGCATGGAGAACGCCTCCCTCACCAACTTTGAGAACGCGAGGAGGAAATTCGAGGCGGCGGGGTACGCGCTTCCCGGGATCGTCTTCTGGAACGCGGCGTCCCGGAACCGCGGACAGCCCGTCACCATGAACGAGCAGGGCGCGGCTTTGGTCTCGGGAGCCGCTCCCCGGCTGTTCGACCTGGTGGCCGGAGGGATCGCCTCGCCCTACGCCCTCATGACGGAGGTGCTGAACGGGGAGCGGTACAGACCGATTTCCGCCTGATGCAAAAAACTCCCGCGCGCCGGGGTGACACCGACTGCGGGAGCAGTGTTTTACAGTCTCACGAAAGGAGTACCTATGATCATAGAAGGAAAGTACGGGCGCGCCGTGGTCTATGCGTCCGTCATCGAGGATGAGGCGGTGGAGCAGATCCGCAGGATGTGCGACTGCGACTTCACCGAAAACAGCAGGATCCGCATCATGCCGGACGTCCACGCGGGCAAGGGCTGCACCATCGGAACCACCATGACCGTCACGGACAGGGCGGTCCCCAACATCGTGGGCGTGGACATCGGATGCGGTATGTACACCGTCCGGCTGGCGGAAAAGGAAGTGGATTTTGCCCGCGTGGACGAGGCGGCCCATTTCATTCCCTCCGGCATGAACGTATGGGAGGAGCCCCGGGAGCCCTTCGATCTCACCGCGCTCCGCTCGTATAAGGACATGAAGTACAAGTCCCGGCTGGAATGCAGTCTCGGCACCCTGGGCGGAGGGAACCACTTCATCGAGATCGACCGCGCCGGGGACGGGACCCTGTATCTGGTGATCCACTCCGGGAGCCGCAATCTGGGCAAGCAGGCGGCGGAATATTATCAGTCCCTGGCGGTGGATCTGAACGCCGGGGTGGAGGACACGGCCCGGAAACGGAAGGAGATCATCGCGGAATACAAGGCCGCAGGACGGGAGAGCGAAATCCAGTCCGCCCTTCTCGCCCTGAAGGAGCAGAAGAAGGAGAGGACCCTGCCCGACGACCTCTGCTATGTGTACGGTCACTCCTTCGAGGACTATCTCTTCGACGTGCGGATCTGCCAGGCCTTCGCGCGCCGGAGCCGGGAACTCATGGCGGAGATCCTCTGCGAGCGGGCCGGTCTGACCGCGGCGGAGGGCTTCCACACCGTCCACAACTACATCGACACGGACGAAATGATCCTGCGCAAGGGAGCCATCGCCGCCCACGAGGGGGAAAAGGTCCTCATCCCCATCAACATGCGGGACGGCAGCGTGCTGGCCGTGGGACGGGGCAATCCCGAATGGAACTTCTCCGCCCCTCACGGAGCCGGACGCATCCTGTCCCGCACCGGCGCACGGAACAGCCTGACCATGGAGGAATACGAGGAGACCATGAAGGGGATTTACACCACCTCCGTGAATCCCGGCACCCTGGACGAGGCTCCCATGGCCTACAAATCCCTCGACGACATCCTCGGGATGATCCGGGACTCCGTGGACGTGCTCGAGATCCTGAAGCCGGTGTACAACTTCAAGGCGTCGGAATAATACTAATCTCATTCTAAAAGGGAAAACGCGGCTTCTTGAAAGGAAGCCCTAGGCATAAATGCCTGGCAAGAACTTTATAAATACACTGGTGCAGC
>CACYWX010000284.1 GCA_902778205.1 uncultured Ruminococcus sp.
TCTACCAAATGAGCTAAATCCGCATATGCCTCCGGTCGGAATTGAACCAACGACACGGGAATTTTCAATCCCCTGCTCTACCAACTGAGCTACAGAGGCAAACCGATCCGTCAAATGATCGGAACGACCCGGACGAGACTCGAACTCGTGACCTCTAGCGTGACAGGCTAGCGTTCTAACCAACTGAACTACCGGGCCATATGCCAGGCGATTGCCCGGCACAAGTGGAAACAACAGGGCTCGAACCTGTGACCCTCTGCTTGTAAGGCAGATGCTCTCCCAGCTGAGCTATGCTTCCTTCCGTCCGTCCGCGCCCTCCGGATCGCTCCTTCCGGGCAGACAAACGAGTCGCTTCTTCGGGCTTTTCCCGCCGACGGATGGTATTATACCACAACGCCCGCCCTCTGTCAAGCGTTTTGTGCAAAAAAGTGCCGCTGTCCAGGTTTTTTTGCTCCCGCTTGCTTTTTTCCGCAAAGGGCGGTATAATGGGGACGGATCCATCCCGCTCCGCGGTTCAGGAGGAAAAATCATGCGTATCATCACGCCGGACGACGGCTTCCACTACTTTTTCGGATACTACGACCTCATGCCCTTCGATTCGACGGAGACAAAGCACCTCTGCCACCGGGTCTGCTTCATGGACAGACTCCCGGAGCCTGAAGACCGGGCCGAGCTGGGTGAGCTCGATCTGAATACGGGCGCGTTCACTCCCTTCGCCGAAACCGCCGCCTGGAACTTCCAGCAGGGAGCCATGCTCAGACGGTATCCCGCGGATGATCCGGCCGGGGATCACACGGTCCTGTACAACGTCCGGGATTCGTCGACGCCCTCCGGCTTCGCGGCGGAGATCCTCGACACGGCCACCGGCAGAACCCGCAGGCTTCCCGCTCCGGCGGCGGATGTGTCCCGGGACGGACGTCATTTGCTTTCCGTCAATTTCAGCCGCATTTTTGATTTCCGGCCCGGCTACGGCTACGCGGGAGTCCCGGATCCCTGGGCGGATGCAGGCGCTCCGGAGGACGACGGGGTGATGCTTGTGGACGCGGAAACCGGGGAGAGCCGCCTGCTGCTGTCCTACGCCCGGATCCGGAGGGAATTTCCCCAGGCGCCCTTCTCCGACGGGAAGCTGCTGGTGAACCACATCACCTTCAATCCGGCGGGGGACCGGTTTTTGTTCCTGCTGCGCAATTTTCCCGAGCCCGGACGGCGCGGATGGAAAACCCAGCTCATCGTCTCGGACCTTGCCGGGAACATGAAGAAGCTGACGGACTACTGCCTCAACTCCCACTACCACTGGAAGAACGACCGGGAGATCCTCATCGTGTCCTCGGCCGCCACGGAGGAGGATTCCTTCGGCCTGTGGCTCATGAACGCCGACACCGGGGAGCGGAGCCGTCTGCCGGAGCCGAATCCTCCCTTCGACATCCACTGCATCTATTCGCCCGACCGCCGGTGGATCGTCGGGGACAGCTACCCCGGGGGACGTGCCGGCGCGACCCGCAGTCTCTGGCTCATCGACACGGAGCGGGGCGTCATGACGGAGCCGGTGCGGGTGGACACGGTGATCCCGCCTGTTGTGGACATCCGGTGCGACCTGCACGTGCGCTGGAGTCCGTCGGGGCGGCTTTTGAGCTTCGATTCCACCCACACGGGGCGGAGGACCGTGGTCCTTGTGACGGCGGAGGAGATCGGCGCGGCGGAATGAGGGCATTTCTCCCGTTTTTGTGTGGATTTCCCTTGACAAAGCGGGGCTGTTTGGCTAAAATGATGGTACAGGAAACCGATATTTTAAGAAAGGGTTTATAAAATGAAAAGAAACGCGCTTGTCTGGCTTCTGATTGCCGCCATGCTGCTGCCCGCTTTTTCCGCCTGCTCCGAGAGCGCGGAGAACAGCGGCGCGGAAACGACCTCCAACGGTTCCGCGAACACGCCCTCCGAGGTGGTTGAGACGGAGGAGGAGGAGCCCGAGATGGGTCTGGATACGGCGAAGCTGCTGTACGCGGACCGGAATTACGACGGCTACAACTACCGCATCGCGGACCGGGCCTCCGGCGACTGGATGACCTTCGACGTATCAGCCGAGGAGCTGACCGGCGAGGTCATCAACGACGCCGTGTACAACCGGAATCTGGTCCTGGAGGACACCATGGGCATCAAGATCGTGGAAGCTCCCATGGATTCCGTCACCAACACCGTCAAGACCTCCATCACGGCGGCGGCGGACGACTACGACATCTTCACCGACGGCCTGAACTCCCTGGCACCCCTCGTGACCCAGAACCTGATCATGGACTTCAACAACGTCCCCACCATCCATCCGGAGAACGCCTGGTGGGATCAGGCCCTGTATAAGGATCTGTCCGTGGGCGGCGGCTCCTACATGATGACCGGCGACATCTCCGTCATGGACAACTACGGCACCTGGTGCTACCTGTTCAACAAGCAGCTCATCACCGACTACTCCATGGAGAATCCCTACGATCTGGTGGACTCCGGCAAGTGGACCCTGGACAAGCACAACGAAATGGCCAGGACCGCGACCCAGGACACGGACGGCGACGGCAAGTGGACCATGGCGGATACCTACGGCTACGTGACCGAGACCTACAACAACTTCGCCATGTGGTCCTGCTTCGGCTACCGCATCTGCGAGAAGGACGAAAACGACCTGCCCTACTTCACCTACGACGGCGACAATCAGGTAACGGCCCTCATGCGGGTCATCGAGTGCCAGTACGCCGACTTCACCAACATGGGCTCCAAGTCCTCGGTCACCGGCGGCGGCTCCTTCCAGGACAACACCCGCGAGAACCAGTTCGCCATCGGCCGGGCCCTCTTCTACTACGCCGGCATGCGCAACGTGACCCTGTTCCGCGAGGCGGACACCGACTTCGGCATCATCCCCGCTCCGAAGGAGAACGAAGAGCAGGCTCAGTACTACTCCTCCTACAGCGTGTACAACCTGACCGCCTACTCCCTCCCCGTCACCATTCAGGACGCGGCGAAGGTGGGCGACATCACCGAGGCCATGGCGCATCTCTCCGTCTACACCCTGACGCCGGCCTACTACGATCAGACCCTGATCGGCAAGTCCACCCGCGACGTGGAATCCGAGCCCATGATCGCCCTGATCATGAACACGAGAAACTTTGACCTGGGCGTCTGCTTCGACTGGGGCTCCTCCTTCTCCTCCATGACCGGCATGACGGTTCCGGATACCGTGGCCTCCAACTTCGCGAAGGGCAAGAAGGTCGCGAACAAGTCTCTGGAAAAGTTCCTCGACAAGCTGGCCGAGGCGCAGGGACGGGGCTGATACTAATCTCAAGCTAAAAAGGACACGCGGCTTCTTGAAAGAAGCCTGGCAAGAACTTCTGAAATGGATAGGGTTTAGCACTCCCAATGACGAGCAGTCGATACCTTGGCACACCAATTTAGCCATCCAACCTTATCAGAGTTATTGTACGCGAGCTCATCGCAAGGCGATTCGCACTCTACATGAAGCGTTCAAACTCATGAAGTTAGCTTTTTAGACCGAGAATAGTATGGCGCAGGGTGGATGCCCGTCTGACCGGACAACAACAGAAAAAAACAGCGCGGCGGAGCCGTCCGGGATGATCCGGATCGCTCCCCGCGCTTTTTTCGCTTTCACCCGGCACATTACATCGGAGCCGGTACGTCCCCGAAAGGATGCGTACCGGCTCCGTCTTTTTTTTGCTTTTTTACAGCTCCAGCTCCGCTCTCAGTCCGGATTTCGTCCCCGCGTAGAGGGTCACGGGACCACCGTTCACCCGCACGTAGACCACGGCACGGCCGCAAAGCGTGGAGCGGGTGTGGGACGAATAGGGCGTCAGATCGTCCGGGCGTCCGTTCTCGATGCCGAGGATCTCCCCGTCCCCGAGGATCTGAACCGTCACGTCCTCGTCCGCGAAGACCGGCGTTCCCGCGGCGTCCGTCAGAAGGATCTCCGCCTGAACGAGGCTTCCGCGCTCCGGGGCGGCGGTCAGGGTCAGACGGGCGGCGGGACCGGGCGTCATGAGAACGTCCTCCGCGCCGGGTACCGTGACTTTCAGCTCCCCGTCCTCATAGGGCACCTCCCACATGACCCGGTATCCGTCGCCGTCCTTCGCCGGGGACTTCTTCCCGAGGGAGCGGCCGTTCAGAAACAGCTCGGCCTCCTCCGCGGCGGTATAGGCGGAGACCCGCATGAGAGGATGGTCCGGGTCCGTCAGACGGGGATCGGGTACCTCTTCGGGCTCTCCTTCCCTCCGGCGGCGCGGCATGGGAGGCATGGGCGGCCACTTGCACCAGGCGAAGCGCTCGATGCCGGGCCATTCCCAGCGGATCAGCGCGGGACAGGCGGCCAGCTTCACAAAGGGCTCGCCGGAGTCATCCCACATGGCCCGTCTGTGCCACCAGTCCGGCTTCGGGAAGCCCGCCAGGTCCATGACCCCCGCCTGGGAAATGCGCCTCGGCCAGCCGGGACACTCCCCGAGGAAATCCACGCCCGTCCAGAGGAACTGCCCGCAGATATAGTCGTTGTCCCGCACATACGCCCATTCCCGGGCGCCCTTGCCGTTCTCCGAGCCGTAGATCACCCGGCCCGGGTATTTCGCGTGGTCCTCCCCGTAGAACTGCTCCTTGTAGTTGTAGCCCACCGCGTCCAGCACGTCGGCATAGCCCGTCCGGTTGGAGAGCTCCGGGAAGGACAGGGCGGAGGTGACGGGGCGGGTGGTGTCCAGGGCGTGGACGATGTCCGTCAGCTCCTTCGCCACCACGGCCAGGCGGGAGGCGTCCGGCTTCTTCGGATCGTATCTTCGCTCGGCGGAGGGCTTTCCGTTGTCGTTGTTGCCCAGCACCTCGTCGAAGAGAGGCGTCACGTAGGGATCACGTAGGGATCGTTGGGGTAGTCGATCTCGTTGCCGATGCTCCAGAGGATCACCGAGGGGTGGTTCCGGTCCCGCTTCACCATGGCCTCCAGATCCGCCCGGTGCCATTCCGGAAAGTCGGCGGCGTATCCGAACCGCTTCGGCGGGTAGACGTTGTGCCCCTGCCACCACTTGTTCTTCGGGCCCTCCCATTCGTCGAAGGCTTCGTCCATCACCAGAAAACCCATCTCGTCGCAGAGCTCCAGCAGGTGGGAATCCGGCGGATTGTGGGCCGTGCGGAGGGCGTTGCATCCCATCGCTTTAAAACGCGCCAGCCGTCTGGCCCAGACCTCCTTCGGCACCGCCGCGCCCAGGGCTCCCGCGTCGTGATGCACGCAGACGCCCTTCAGCTTCATGGATTCCCCGTTCAGGAAGAAGCCGCGGTCCCCGTCGAAGCGGATCGTACGGATGCCGAAGGGGATCCGTACCTCGTCGGTTGAGGCGCCGCCCTTCCGCGTCCGGCAGACCAGCGTGTAGAGGAAGGGATCCTCGGGGGACCAGAGCCGGGGTTCGGGTACCTCCATGCGGACCTCTCCCTTTTCACCGGATCCGGACACATACGCCGCCTCCTCCCTGCCGGGCGTCAGAAGACGGAACTCCGCCCCGTCCGCGCCTAGGGTCTCGTAGGAGATTTTCAGCGACGCGCCCTCCGGACCCGCGGACTCCGTGACGGCGAACACCCCGTCCTTCTCGAAGCACACGGGATCGGCGATTTCCAGCTCCACGTCCCGATAGATGCCGGAGCCCGTGAACCAGCGGGAATCCGCCGTCTCCTCGTGCTCCACCCGGACGGAGAGGACGTTCTCCCCGGGCCGGACAAAGGGCGTGATGTCGTGGGTGAAGGTGGAATAGCCGTAGGGCCGCTTTCCCAGATAGTTGCTGTTGATCCAGACGGCGGCGTTTTTGTAGATCCCTCCGAAGGTGACCCGGACCCGCTTTCCCGCGGTGTCCTGCGGCAGAATAAAATGCTTCCGGTACCAGGCCGTGCCGCCGGGGAGATAGCCGGTCCCGCTGGAATGCTTCCGGTCGAAGGGGAAGGCCACGGACCAGTCGTGGGGAAGCGTCACCCGCGGCCACGCCCTGTCGTCCCAGCCCATGTAGTCCGCGCCCGGCTCGTCTCCCAGATGGAAGAGCCAGTCCCGGTTGAGATTTGTGTAAACGCCCATGAATAACCTCCGCGCTGTGAAATCTGTCCGCTGACAGCATACCATAAAAACGCTCTCTGCGCAAGGGGCGAGACGTTTTTCCCGCAGAATCCACAAACGCGGAGGGTGTGTTCTGTTGAATCACGACAAAAATAGTCTTGTTGCAAATCTATGCTTGACAAACGGGGATTTATACGCTACAATATTCGTACAGGAACTACATTTTAAGAAAAAAGAGGAGGCCCGCGATGCGTTTCCCGAATGAAAGCACACGTCCCAAAAGGATCCGGAGACTCTCCGCCCTGCTTCTCTGCGTCCTGCTCCCTTTGTCCGCTCTGTCCGGATGCCGGAGGGCGGAGGGTGACGGACAAAAGCCCTCGCCGGAGGGACAGGACGCTTCCTCCGCTGTAAGCGCCGGCGTTCTGACCCATGTGTTCCGGCCCCAGACCTTCGAGCTGCCCGAGGACTGCTCCCTGAACACCCAGGTGACACCCCGGTACGATCCCGACACCGGCGTCCTGACCTGCCTGGTCTCCCGGATCAACGTGCGGGAGGACGACGACGGAAATCGGCAGGACGAAGGACCCGTCACCCTGATCGTGGAGACCGGACCGGAGGGCGTCGTATCGGAAACGGAGCTGGTTCTGCAGGAGGAGGAGTACATGTCCTGCGGCCTCTTCACCGACGGCGGCCTTCTGTGCCTGACCGCCTCCTTCGATCCGGAGCAGGGGAAGGAGCGCTTCCGGCTCCAGTCCCGCTCCTACAACGGAGAGATCCTGGCGGAACGCACCGACGCCGACACCCTCTTTGAGGAGGCCGGTGCCCGGGGCTGGTTCCACATCGACCGCATGGCCGTAGACGGGGCGGGAAACGTCTGTCTCTCCTCGGAGCGGGAGGCGGTGGTGCTGACCCCGGAGCTGGAAAAGGCCTTTTCCGTGACGGTTCAGGACTGGATCGGCAATATGGCGGCGGACGGGGAGGGCCGGGTCTGGATCACGGGCTTTTTCGGCGGCGCGCAGGGCATGGCTCCCATCGATCCTGCGAGCCGCTCCCTGGGAGATCCCGTCGAGCTCCCGAACGGCGTGAACGAGCTTTTCTTCGGCCCCGGCCACAGCATCTACTACCGCGGCGAGGACGGGCTGTACTTTGCCGACATGGGAGAGGACGGCAGGCTCGGGGAGGAGGAGCTGTTCTTCAGCTTCCTGAACTCCGATCTCTCCCGGGACACGGCGTCCGTGCTGGCGGTATACGGTCCGGAGGCGGTGCTTCTCTCCGACCGGGGCGGCGGCTCCTTCGCTCCGGCTCTGTACCGGAAAGCGGCGGACGTGGATCTGTCGGCCGTCACCGTTCTGCGGATCGCCTTCACCGGTCAGCCGGAATACTTCGTGCCCGGGAAGATCGTGGCCTTCAACTGGTCCCACGAGGGCGTGCGGATCGTGACGGAGAACTACCGCTCCGAGTCCGCCGGGGACTGGTACGACGGGGAGAGGCGGCTGGTGATGGAGATGACCGCGGGAGGCTCCCGTCCGGACATCGCCGTACTCACCCAGTCCGGGCCCGCCCTGTCCGGGATCGTGAAGCAGGGGCTGTTCACCGATCTGAATCCCTATGCTGAAAAGCCGGGACTCTTGAACCGGGACAACATCATGGGATGCGTCCGGCGCACCTTCACCGACGGGGAGGGGAGGCTCTTCGGCCTGACGCGGTCCTTCTCCCTCCGAACGGTCATCACCACGGACGCTCTGCTGGGCAAATACGCCGGGCGGGATTCGTGGACACCGGAAGAGCTTCTGGACTTCGCCGGGAGCCTGCCCGCCGACCGGCTCCTCATGGAGGGGCTGACCCGGGAGAGTGCCGCAAGCATGCTTCTGGGAGCGGAGGGCTACGCGGCCTTCGTGTCGGAGGACGGGCGGAGCTGCTCCTTCGACTCCGAGCTCTTCATCCGGTATCTGCGCTACATCGCCTCCCTGCCCACCCAGGAGGAATACGGCGCGCATCCGCCCATCGAGGGTCTGGACGCGGACTATTCGGAGCGGTACCGGCTCTACCACGAGGGGAAGATCGTGCTGAAGCAGAAGACCATGCATGCTCTGGTGGACTTTCTCGGGGCGGAGCTGGATTTCGGCACGAAAGACTGGCGGCTCATCGGTCAGCCCACCGCCGGAGACTGCGGCACCGCCATCCGCACGGACTACGTCTACGTGATCACGGCGGAGGACGAGGAGTTCCGGGGCGGATGGGGGATCCCCGGGCTGGTGTCGGAGTTTGAAAAGGAGGTGGAGGACTACTACACCTTCGACTTCTCCTTCACCTACTCCGGCGGCGCGTCCTGGGGCACGAAGGATCCGGACCGGGACCGCACGCCGGACGAGCCGGGCATCGTGACGGAATTCACGGAGGAAGACGAGCGGCGCATCCGGGACGTGCTGGACAACCGGTGCGGCATCCCCTTCTCCCTGACCGCCGACGAGGACGTGACCATCATTGTGGACGAGGAGATTTCGTACTACCTCGGCGGCGTGGGCACGGCGGAGGACTGCGCGAAGAAGATCCAGTCCCGGGTGTCCATCCTGCTGGCGGAAAAGGGGTGAATAAGGCATTCCCATATAAACAGTGGCGCAGATCATCTGTCCGATCTGCATTTGCAGGATGATGTGACCGAGGTATTGAAGAGCGGTTCGATGAATAACCGGCTGTTGTGCGAGCTGATCCGCACGAGGGGTCCCGAAGATTCCTCACGCAGCCTCATGAGCAAGTGTTGCCGTCTCCATCAAAACGGTTCTGGATACACCCATGCTGACGGATGCCGGACTTCTGACGGAAGGGTCTTCCAATATTCCATACAAGACAGCCGACTCATACAAATTCCAGTCTGAATCATGGATTCAGATTGTCCTGAAAGTCAATCTGACTTTCAGGATCACACAAAGCCATTTTGCAAGGGTTTTGTGTGAAATTATAGCAATCCGCTCAAATACTCGCACAATCAAGGTGAACGTTGTTCTTTTCTCCTTTATCGAGGAGAAAAGAACCAAAAGAGGAACTCCCTTGAAATCCTGAGTATTCCGACCTCTGCGGAGGTCGGGTCAGGGCGTTGCCCCGACACCCCACGAACTTTTTGGAAAAAGTTCGATCAAAAACTAATTGTTGGAC
>CACYWX010000285.1 GCA_902778205.1 uncultured Ruminococcus sp.
AAGAACCTGAGCACCATCATCAACCGCGACCTGATCACCGATCCCGGCCTGGATCACACCCTGATCGGCGATGGCGTTGGCTCCATCGTGGGCTCCTTCTTCGGCGGCTGCCCCAACACCACCTACGGCGAATCCATCGGCTGCGTGGCCATCTCCGGCAACGCCTCCGTCGTGACCATCCTCTGCACCGCCGTCATCGCCATCCTTATCTCCTTCCTTTCTCCCTTCGTGGCGTTCCTGTCCTCCATTCCCAGCTGCGTCATGGGCGGCGTCTGCATTGCGCTGTATGGCTTCATCGCGGTGTCCGGTCTGAAGATGGTGCAGAAGGTCAACCTGGAGGAAAACCACAACCTGTTCGTGGTCTCCACCATCCTGATCTGCGGCATCGGCGGCCTGTCCCTGACCTTCGGCAAGGTGACCATCACCTCCATCGCCACGGCCCTGATCCTCGGCATCCTCGTCAACCTCATGCTGGGCGGCGGCAAGAAGGCCGAGAAGACCTCCGGCGGCAACAAGAACAAAAAGAAGAAATAATCCCGGATCCCCCGGTCCTGCGCGGATCGGAGACCGAAAGCATCATACAAAACACCGTCTGCCAGAAAAAAGCGGACGGTGTTTTCATGTCCTGAAATCCAGGCTATTACAATAGTGTAATAGTGTGTTCACACTATGAGGAAGGAAATGATCCCCGCAGTTAAGGCTGCACCCACACAACCTCACGCTTACGATGCCTCCACCGCAATAACGGACAGGATCCGGAATCCGCCCTGCTCCGCTTTTCTTTCGAGCCATGCGATCCGTTCCGCGGGATCCCGCAGGATACGCCGCTGACTGTATTTCCGCGCGCGGTCCGATTCCTTTTTGACGGCATGGTCAACAGATCGAACCGGAGCTTCCGACCTTCGGTGAACAGCGCCTCCAGCGGAGTGACGTCCCGGCTTCCGGCTCAGATCATGCCGTTGTGCAGGCTTTTCTCGTCAAAAACGGGAGCCCGCTTCTAAAGGATACTGTGCATCAGACGGGCACCGGGAATCCCGTGTTCTTTCAGAAAAGCATTGATCCGTTCATGCATCTGATTTGAGGTGGCGGCGGTCGGCAGCGCGATATGTGTAATCAGGGAAAAAGAGCTGATCCGTCATAAGAACTTGAGAAACGCGGGCTCCAGGAACCGCAGTTCTTCACAGACCCTGATGCCGTCCGCTTCCTTTGAAAACGGAATGGGCTCCCAGCTTCCTTCCGGGGTGAGGGCCAGAACGTCCTTAACGTCTCCCCATGTCCCCGGGAGGCGGAGCGAGACGCCGTCCACGGAATCCTCCCCGAGACTGCAGAGTGTCGCCATCCCGAGAAAACCCGCGTCCGACTGGAATGGCAGATTCAGAATCGGCCAGACCTTCGGCGCGTCCCGGACCATCAGAAAATCGCCGCCGAGCCAGACGAGGAGGGACTGAAACAGCTTCTGCCGCCGGTAGTTCCAGAGAGATTGGGATCCGTTTCCGTCGATCGTCGTACCGTAAACCACGACTCTCCCGCCCAGTTCGTTCCGAAACCGCGTCATGGAGGTGCCGAGGCAGTTCCCGCGGAAATCATAGGTCTCCGTTACGGCTTCGCAGTACGGAGAGGTGATCTTCAATTCGCACAGTGACCCGTTCCCGCGGCGGGCGGTATAACAATTGGCCCCGGGCATCTCACGGCCTGCACTGTCCGGCGCGAATCCGTCGCAGATCCACTCGGTGATCCCCAGATCGTACCGCAGGCTCCCGTTGATGACACTGCCGCCGACGGATACGCCGAGATACTTTCCGAACCCGCGGCCGGTAAGGATCCTCGCGCCTTCCGCGTCGAGAACCAATCCTCCGGATAGCTGCTTCGCGACCTCCTCGTCCGGAACGGTTCGGGCTCTCTGCGCGTCCCAGAACGCGACCTTCCCCCGTCTTGTCGTGTAGGGAATGCCGAACCGGGCGAGCGTCGGGATCCACGCGGACGGACTTCCGCCGTCGTTTTCGGAATCCGCCGGAATACTGACTCCCGCGACCTGACAGCGGCGGGCTTCCGCACTGATCGCGGCGAACCGCGCGCGTTCTTCGAGAAGCATGCGGGGGTAGGCATTCTCCTCGTTGGTGTCGTCCTGAAACTGCTGCGTCTGGAATACGGATCCTTCGTAGCCGAACGAATACACCGCCCCCATCAGCGCTTTCATCTGCGCCGCGGACGAATAGAAGCGGGTGTGCGGGTAAGTGTCCGATTCGTGCAGGAAGCAAAACGGCCCCGTGATCCGCTCCTTCTGCCAGAGGGGATGGTACAGCGTCACCGGGAGGTTTTCGGAGACAATGCCGTTGTATTCGGTTCCGAAGATCCGGCAGACCGGCGTGTTGTGGGGACCGGCAAGGGCGCGGGCGACCGCTTCCGTGGAATCCCCGTCCGCAGAGGACATGCCGGGCTCCATGAAGCCGATGGGAATCTGCGGCGACTCCCGGTCCAGTTCCCGGCGCAGCGTTTCGGCAAACCCGACGAGGGTCTCCCGACAGAGTCCGCGCCAGAGCCTGCGCACCCGGACGTCTTCCGGTGTCCCGGCTCCCGGTGTCCCGGGGGCAAGGAGAGCGGCGAGTTCTTCTCTTTCATATTTTCGGCCGGCGCGTGCGGCGAACGTTTTGAGGTGGAGGGGACAGAAGCATCCGCCGGGAGACGAGGCGTTCAGGGAAAAATCATCCTCCAGGAAGACGAACGCTGGTTTCGCGATGCGGACGAACAGAGCCGCGTCCCGGGCGAACCGGTCCCGGAATCTCTCGTCCAGCGGGCAGGAGGAGAACGGCGCTTCTCTTCCGTCCGACAAGACGACGGGTCCGAATTCGGGAGACCGGCCGGATTTCACCGTCAGAGTGATCCACCATCCGCAGGTGACGCCGTGAGGGGCGACCGCGTCCCGGATCGCGGCAAACTGGCGGGCAAGAGCTTCATAATGGGTCGTGTCGGGATATCCCACAGACCGCCAGCCCTTGGAGGGACCGGCGAGAAGAAAGCAGTTCAGACCGTACTCCCTCTTCCTTGAAAGGATTTCTTCGACGGTCCTCTGCCTGTTGTCCTCACCGAGCTTCAGCTCGATGGGAGTCAGGATGATGAGAGAATTACGATTCATCATTCTTCGCCAGCCTCCTCCTGTCGTGTCATAGCATGACGAAATGCACACCCCCGCAGCCGGTTCCCGCCCGTGCCTTTCGTGAGACAGATGTCCGTCGACGGGGAAAAGACAGCGTTTACACGGTGTGCCCGCTCTGTTTCGGGAAAGGGAGGGGTGCTTCTGCTGCGCGATCACAGCTTTATCAACTGATCATTCCTTGATCCGGCTCCCGGGAACGGTCTGCCCCCGCTCATCTCAGCCTGCGGAAGGCCTCGCTTGCGATTGGACCGAAATCGGCGGGATCGATCCGGATCTCCGACGGGTCGGTGTCCGAGAGATACCCCTCCAGATCCGCGAAGAACTGCATGTAGATGCTGTGATTGCGCAGATGGGACGGCGCGAGGAATTCCTCTTTGGTCCGTTCGAGCTCCTCCATGAGTTCCAGCCGGGCCAGCTTCCGCTCCTGTGCGATCCCGGCCGCTTCCTTCGCCGCGGATGCCGGAACGGTGCCGGAGCAGAGGCCGCAGATCCGCAATATCGCAAGATAGTCGGCGGTCAGAACCTTCACATGCGCGGCCTCCCAGGCGTACCGGCGGGCCATGCGGACGTCAACTCGGCAGTCCCGGGCAATCTCCCGCCATAACTCCTCGGCCTCCTCCGCCATGGCGTTCAGATCGCGCAGGACGCCCTCGTACTCCTCCCGGTTGTCGAAGAGCGTCTGTACGGCCTCACCAGGGAAGGAGCGCGGATAGGGCTTCCCGGCATGGACATAGCTGTAGAAATAGTAGCACAGCACGTGCATCAGGATCGTATAGTTCGACGGCAGGCCGGACTCATCCGCCCGGGGCTCCGTGTCGAGCATTGTGTCCTGCAGACGGAGCGCGCGGAGAGCCTTGGATATACCGTAGTAGACCCGCCATCTATCATCGCCACGCACCTTACTGAGATCATCCGTGAGCATATCGATGAGCTCCTTACAAGACAGGATGTACAGAACCTCCTCAACAATATCAAGGAGACCAATCCTTCCCTTGTGGAGGAACTTACTCCGAAGCTCCTCGGACTCGGCGAGATCCAGAAGGTACTCCAGAATCTGCTTAGAGAGGGAATCTCAATCAGAGATCTTCTTACGATCCTTGAGACCCTTGCGGATTACGCACAGACAACAAGAGATACGGATATCCTTACGGAGTACGTAAGACAGGCTCTTAAGAGAGCCATCTCCACAAAATACTTCCCTCCTAACGAGACCAGCAGCGTTGTCACCCTCGATCCCAAGATTGAGCAGGAGATCATGGGAAGCGTCAAGCAGACGGAAACCGGAGCCTTCCTCAATATGGATCCCCAGCGCTCAAGAGCTATTGTGGATGCTGTAGGAAAAGAAGTAGAGAAATTAGAGAACCTCGGAAAGACTCCTATTGTCATAACATCACCTATCGTGCGAATGTACTTCAAGCGTATGACTGAGGATTATTACAGAGATCTGGTCGTTGTTTCATACAACGAAATAGAATCAAACGTAGAATTACAATCAGTAGGAATGGTAACCGCATAAAATGATTATTAGAAAATTTGTCGGAAAAACTGAAAGCGAAGCAGCTGCGGCCGCACAAAAAGAGCTTGGGGACGGATACGTTATTATGAACGTAAGAAGTGTTAAACCCAAGGGGGCCTTCTCTGTATTCCGTAAAAAGCAGGTGGAACTTACCGCCGCGAAGGAGGATGACGAGGAGCCTATCCGCCAGATAAGAAAGATAGCTC
>CACYWX010000286.1 GCA_902778205.1 uncultured Ruminococcus sp.
TCGAACATGTTGTCCACGCCCTGCATGACGCAGGCCAGACGCTCCAGACCCATGCCGGTGTCGATGTTCTTGTGCTCCAGCTCCGTGTAGGTGCCGTCGCCCATGTTGTTGAACTGGGAGAATACGTTGTTCCAGATCTCCATGTACCGGTCGCAGTCGCAGCCGGGCCGGCAGTCAGGCTTTCCGCAGCCGTACTTCTCGCCGCGGTCGAAATAGATCTCGGAGCAGGGGCCGCAGGGGCCGGTGCCGTGCTCCCAGAAGTTGTCCTCCTTGCCCAGACGGGTGATGCGCTCCGCCGGCACGCCGATGACCTTGTTCCACAGCTCGAAGGCCTCGTCGTCCTCCTCGTAGACGGAGGGGAACAGCTTTTCCTCCGGGATGCCCAGGGTCACGGTCAGGAATTCCCAGGCCCACGGAATCGCCTCGTTCTTGAAGTAGTCCCCGAAGGAGAAGTTGCCCAGCATCTCAAAGAAGGTGCCATGGCGGGCGGTGTGGCCCACGCGCTCCAGATCGGGAGTCCGGATGCACTTCTGGCAGGTGCAGACCCGGTGGCGGGGCGGCTCCACCTCGCCGGTGAAGTACTTCTTCATGGGGGCCATGCCGGAGTTGATGAGAAGCAGGGATTTGTCCCCCTGGGGGATCAGCGGGAAGGAAGGGAGTCTCAGATGTCCCTTGGATTCAAAAAACGAGAGGAATTTCTCTCTCAGGTCGTTGACCGAAGTCCACTCCATACAGGCGTCGCTCCTTGTGTTCTATCTAAATTAGAAAGTTTTCCGAATATTCATTATACCACGGCCGGAGCGCTATTTCAAGGGTATTTGCTCAATTCCGGAGAAAAGAAGGAACAACGGAAGAAAAACAGGATCCCCGACCTGAATGGGAAGACGCTGTTCCGCGGGGCAAAACAGGCAATTCCGGTACTCTTAACCGCGTCCGCGCAATGAAGCGCGTTTTGAATGCTATATGTTTCGGCAAAAGAAAAAGGCCCGCGCGCCGGATCGTTCCGGACAAGCGGGACCGGAGGGGTGAGAAAACGGATGCAGACCCATCTCCCACCCCTTATAAAGTCTTTTGCCAGGCTTTTCTGCAGAAAAGCCGCGTACCCCCTCAGATCTCCCCGTTCAGGATCCGGGGCTCCACGTCGGAGAGGACCGTGCCCTCCCGGTAGGATCCGATTCCGGAGGCGCGGACGTCCTCGATGAACCGTTCGGCTTCCTCCCGGCGTCCCTCCGCGTCGGCGGGCGTGTGGGCCAGGCGCACATACCGGATCGACAGGCGCAGCTTTTTCACCCGGGCCAGGATCTTTTCGTCGTCCGCCAGACGCTCGGCTTCATCGAAGAGAGGCTCGGAGGCGTCCAGGAATTCGTCCGACAGATAGGGCTGGCGGGGATTGTCGTAGATGTGCACGTGTACGTCCTCCGTCACCCCGGCGTGGAGCAGATCGAACCACTCCCGCACCGCCGGAGCCGCCATGCCGAAATACCCGGTCAGGAATTCGTTCACCAGCCGCTCGGGATCCAGCTCCGGGTTCCACAGCAGCTTGGCCAGCACGTACTGACGCAGGGGATTCAGCTCCCCGTGCTCCGGAACGGAATTCTCGCCCTCCTCGAAAATGCCCGTGACTCCGTGGCGGATGAAGTAGCGGATGTTGGGAGCCAGGACCTTGAAGTCCGGGAAGGGCTGGATGGCGTGGGCGAAGTTGGCGGTGTAGTCCCAGATGTGGAGCCGGTTCGAGATGGCGGACCAGCCCTCCAGATCCGCGGTGAAGGAACCCTGGCCGCCCTCGGTGCCGGAAAGGGAGCAGGATTCCAGCGGATGGCCAAAGCAGCACTCGATGGAGCAGAGCCGGACGATGACGTTGTGCCGGGGCTTGGTGATCCTCGGCGGCTTCCGGGTGTACTGATAGGCCAGGGTGTCCACCGCCACGTGGGGATAGTCCTCCTCGATGTCCTCGGCAATGGCGTTGACGAAGCGCAGGAGCGTTCCGGCATGGCTCCCCTCCTCCTCGTCCACGGCCCGGCAGCGCTCGCACTGACAGTAGGTGAAGTTGTCGTTCTGGGACACGGAGATGATGTCGGCGTCGGGGCGGGAGGCCAGGATCCTGCGGACGTTCTTCTTCGCGATGGCCAGCACCTCGGGATTGGTCAGGCAGGGCTGGGCGTATCCGTTCTGCCGGACGCCGTTCCCCTGCTCGTCGATCCTCAGGGCGAAGTACTCCGGATGGCTGTCGAAATACTCCTCCGGCGGGACCAGCTCCTGCATGGTGTGCACGAACCGCGCGTAGGTGACCTTGCCGCCCTCCGCGGGACCCAGCCGTCCGCTCTCCGCGTTGCACCGGTTCCGGGAGTAGAAGGCTCCGTCATTGTAGGCCTGCATATAGGGATCCCGGAATTCCAGCGGCGGAACGAAGCGGTCGTCCGGCTCCGGCAGGGTCAGCACCGTGCGCTTCGGGATGAAGGAGTCCTCGGCGGTGAACCAGCGGCAGCCCAGATGCTCGTCCAGCAGCTGATAGACGGCGTAGAGCGCGCCCCGGACGTCGGAGCCGGCCAGCACCAGGGTCTTCCCGACGGTTTTCAGCCAGACGCCCTCGTCTCCCAGGCCCTCGATGTCCACGCCGCAGCTCAGGGCGTCGAAATGGGCGTTTTTCCCGACGACGATCTCGCACTCCGTCTGCTTTTCTCCGTCAAAGACGATGGGAAAGTCCGCGCCGGAGATCTCTCCGAGAAAGCGCTTCAGCTCCTCCGCGGCGTGAAAGACGGAGGGGGAGGGGTGTTCCGCGATCACGATGCGGTAATCGGTTTTTCTGTGTTGGGCAAGCGTCAGCATGTCGTCCTCCTTGCAGATGACGATCCGGATGGAACGGATCGGGGATGGTTTTTGTTCATTGTAGCATGAACGCCGGGAGATTGCAAGGGGATTTTTGTGACATCCGTGCGGTTTCAGCAGGCTTTTTCCCGGCCTCTTGCGGAACCGGGCGGGATATGCTATAATAGCATTACAGCCTATTTTTACCGAAACGGAGTACACAATGAAAAAACTGCTGACCCTTCTGCTGACGGCGGCCCTTCTGCTGCCCTCCGCCGCGGGACTGACCGGATGCTCCTCCGGCGGCACCGACAGCACCAACACCGACGCTCCCTCCGCCGACGCCGGGACCGTATCCCAGGGAGAGCCCTCCGCCGAGCCTGAGCCGGAGGAAACCGCTGGACGGGTGGCCACCGATCTGCCGGAGCGGGACTTCGGAGGCGCGGAGATGAACTTCTACGGGCGGATCTATTCCGGCGCCTGGTCCGCCATCGACATCGCGGTCCACGAGCAGAACGGCGAGCACATCAACGACGCCCTCTTCGAGCGGACCGTCTACATCGAGGACACCTACAACGTGGTCCTGACGCCCGTTGAGAGCGGGGACAGCGGCATCACGAACGCCGTGCAGAACGCGGTCAAGGCCGGGGACGCCACCTGGCAGGCGGCGGTGGGCGACGTGTACGACTCCGGCTCCCTGGCCTCCTCCGGCGCGCTCTTCGACCTGAATCAGGTGGAGAACCTGGATCTCTCCGCACGCTGGTGGACCCAGATGCTGAACGGCTCCCTGTCCATCGGCCATAAGCTGTACTACGCCACCGGCGACATCTTCATCATCGACAACAAGGCCACCCGCGTGTTCTTCTTCAACAAGGACATGGTGCGGAACGTGGGCCTTGAGGATCCCTACACTCTGGTGCGGGAGAACCGCTGGACCGTGGAGACCTACGCCGCCATGAACGAGGCCGTGAAGAGCGACCTGGACGGCGACGGCGTCATGAACCGCAAGTACGACCGCTTCGGCACTATGGCCCAGACCACCTTGGGATGCGTGCTGTACTTCGCCTCCGGCAACCTGCTGGCCGGCAAGAACGCGGACGACATCCCCGAGCTGACCTGCATGACCCCCGAGGCCATCGACGTCATGACGGGCATCGCCTCCCATATCGGCGGCAGCGAGGCCATCTCCCTGTCCGGCGAGACCACGGTGAACGGCTCCTACCCGGACAACCTGGTGTACTTCCAGGAGGGACGGGTGCTCTTCGCGCCGGAGGTTCTGCTCCACATCGAGACCATGCGGGACTGCGAGGTGGACATCGGCATCCTGCCCGCCCCCAAGTACACGGAGTCCCAGGACAAGTTCTACTGCTACGCCGACGGCTGGTGCGTGAACGTGGCCTCCATCCCCGTCACCAACCCGGCCCCCGGCGACATCGCCTTCATTATGGAGGCCATGGCGGCGGACTCCCTCAACAACCTGACCCCGGCCTACTACGAGATCTGCCTGACGGAAAAGTACGTCCGCGACCCGGAATCCGTGGAGATGCTGGACCTGATCCTCTCCAGCGTGGTGATGGACAACGCCAACATCTTCTCCTGGGGCGGCGTGGAGGACACCGTGGCCTCGTCCATTTACGCCGGCGAGGGCATCGCGTCCTCCCTGGAATCCAAGCGGAAGGCCGCCGAGAAGATCATGGGCAAGACCATCAAGGCCTTTATCGGGGAATAACACCATGAGGAAGGAACGCTCCCCACAGTGAAGGCTGCGCCCCCACAGCCGAACACTCGCGGCACCTCCATCGTTCTAATTGATGAATATAAGAGAGCCGTTCTCAGACGTTGGGAACGGCTTTCTTATATCGGCTGCAAATCAAGCAATATTATTGATACTATAGCAATACTCAGAATTAGCTGCACTATGTCCAACAATTAGTTTTTGATCGAACTTTTTCCAAAAAGTTCGTGGGGTGTCGGGGCAACGCCCTGACCCGACCT
>CACYWX010000287.1 GCA_902778205.1 uncultured Ruminococcus sp.
GCCAGGGCTGGTGCAGCCGCCGCGGGTGATGTTCTTTTCATCCGCTGCGCGGGAGAAAACAGGAAGCCAGGTGCTGCCCTCATCGGTGGAGTATTCCAGTAAAAAAGCAACCCCCGCAAAGGGATTGCCGTTCGCATCCTGTTTCTTCACTTCGATTGTGCCAGGCCTGCGTTCATTGACGCGGGTATGGCTGATGGTCACGCCGTCTTCTGTGATGGAGAAGGGATACACCGTCTCGTCCAGTTCAAAGCCTTTGGGAACCTTGAATTCCTGGTAGGTGTACTCTCCATAGGGCAGATCCTTAAAGGTCAGCTTGCCGAAGGTGTCAGTATAGCCTTCCTTAACCTGATTGCCCGCACTATCGAAGATACGGAAACCAGCGCCGGACAGATAGATCTCCTCGTATTTGTCCTTCTTGATGATTTCGAGATTGCCGCGGATCAGCTTGTTTTCAACGGTTGCGCCTTCGGCCTCGTAGCTGATAACGCCGCCCGCATCGGTTGCCCAATGCCAGGCTGCGGCAGCACCGGAGCTGTCCTGCGTGATGTGAGCAACCAGCTCTGCGTCAGCGCGGACGTAACCGGTCGGGGCGGTGACCTCCGAAACTTTCACGGTTCCGATTGGAAAGATCACAGTCCCACCAGCGTCAAGGTAGAAGTCCGAATTGGTCTGCGAGGCGTCGAGATAGGACGCATCGTTCAGCCAGAGGATGCCGTCAACGGTCTTGAAATACCAGGTCTTGGCCGCCGCACCGCTGCCGTCAGCATTTGGAAAGAACTCAACCTTGAACACGGCGGGGCTTTCAGTGATTGTTTTCAGCTCCGTGCCCTCGCCGTCCACCTTGCGGATACGCAGATGCCCAGCGTCGCCGGTAGGCACTTCCTTCACAGAGACAGAGTTCTTGTTGTTATTGGCGATGGTGACTGTGTAGACCTGGGTATCCAGCAGATAGCCGGGGCTTGCCGTCAGCTCCTTGATGTAGAGCGTCCGACCCAAGGCGTATTTCTTGGACGAATTGGCGTTTCCGCTGGCATCGGTAGTCAGCGTCTCGATCCGGTGAGCGTCGGCATTGGCATCTGCTTCCGAGCCATACACGCCGTACTGTGCGCCCTCAAGGGAATAGCAACCGTTGTCTCCGGTGATCCCGGTGTTCGCGGAGCTTTTCTTCAGCGTGAAGCGTTTGGTGATCGGCGGATCTTCCGCGTTCAGCTTGACAGTTCCGCCGCCCGGAACGACGGCTGTCTGGATCGCATCGCTCAGCTCATATCCGGGAGGCGCGGTCGTCTCACGGACATAATAGGTGCCGGGCGTCAGAGAAGCGGATTTGCCGTTCCCGTTTCCATCGGTGGTAATGGTCCCGACTGCGTTTCGCTTGGCCTCGGCGTCACTCTGACTGGAATAGATGCTGAATACCGCACCCTCCAGAGAGTAGGAGCTGTTGCCGTCCGTAACGCTTGTGTCGGAGGAGTGCTTTTCGACTTCAATGAAGCCGTTGGCATCGGCCTGCAGCATCAGATAAACGCTCTTATAGACAGGCGCGGCGCTGGACGATACCAGCTCGACCATCGTCTGATAGCCGTCTGTTCCCGAACCGCCCTTGACATAAAAGTTCAGATCGTCCGCGGTCAGACTGACATCTCCAACGCTGGATGTGGCATTGCCTTTCTTCGTGGCGGTTCCGAGGGATTCCGCCGCACTCGGCGTCGCCGTAATGGTCAACGTATTTCCGCTGACGGAATAGGTGATCCCATTGCCGCTCATCCCGGCAAAGTTGTAATAGCCCAGGACACCGTTGGTATCGGTCACAGACGCGGTGTAGTTCCCGGTCGCTGGATCAAGCTCCAACTTGATCGTCTTGTCTGCGCCAGCCGTTTCCGTGGACAGCGTGGCAAAAGACGGGATACCGACAGAGGGAGAGAAGTTGTTCATTCGGGCAAAGAGGTTGGCATAGGCGTCATGGAAGTTGTAGTAGTCCGAAGAGACACGCTCCTCAAAGTTCTCCGCATCGTTGTAGTCCTTCGTGGAGAGGATCCCGTTTCCGCTTTTGACAACATAGTTGCAGCGGATGTTGAAGATCATAGCCTGCGTTGCAAGATGCTGGGCGTGCTCCGCGGACATGGGATAGGTGCCGGTCTTGTCCTGGATGCTGCTGTCCTGCGTGATCGGGTAGCCGCAGTACAGCGCCCGGAGGACCAGATCCTGTTGATCTGCCGTCAGTTTTCCCCAACGGGCAGCCTTGGAAGCAGACCCGTCCACATAGTTGGAATCTGCCGCCTGATCCGGGTTCAGACAGAACACCGGCCGCCAGCCGCCTACATACAGGTAATGGCCGTTCAGACCGTTCATGCTGATGATCGTGCGGTTGTCTGCAGCGCCGGTGCTGGGATTACGGCCATAGACCGTGATCCGGGGATTGCTGTTGGTAATGTACTTGTTCCAGGCGAACAGCACGGACGCGGAAGCGTTCTGAAGGTACGCGAATGCAGAGATGGGAAGAAACGTGGTGAAAATAAGAACGACGCATAGAAACGTGATCAGATTTCTGCGCCATTTTGCTTTGGTAATAGTCAAATCAAGCCTCCTTCTTTTTGGATTGGCGGTTATTAGCCGCCGTAAAAGTCGTGATTGACCAGCATGGTGTAGTGATTGTCGATGGTGGAGACGGAGTTGAACAGGGCAGCAAGCAGATAGGCCTTGGTGTTTTTCACCGCGACGGTGTTCTCGTTGATGGCGTCCAGCACCTTTTCCAAGTGCTCATGGGTGATTTTGGCGAAGCGCCCCTGAACATAGGCGGTTGGGAATTCGTTGTTCTGTCCCAGACGAATGGTCTTGCTGCGGCTCATTTCCACTTCCAGCATCAGCTCGACCAGCTCGTCCACCTGCTCCTGACGGTACTGTTGACACAGGAACTCATAGTCGATCCGTTCCCGAATCTCAAAAAGCTGTGCTGCTCCGTCTGTCCGTCCGTCATCCTCCCACAAGGGGGTAGGGGGAGAGAATGACTGAGTACTTGATCCTTGAGTATTTGTTTTTTTCGTATTTGGTATTTGAGTATTTAATTCTCCGGGATTTCCCGTGTCCGGTTCAGCCATATCCGGGTTTTCCGTATCTGGTGGAGCCATATCTGGCTTGTGGGGTTTCTCGTAGATTACATACTCGGTATCCACGATTTTCCCGCCCTTGCCACGAAGCTGATGGCGCTCCATGTAGCCTGCCTTTTCCAGTTCCTTAATCGCGGAGTGGATCGCGTCCACACCTTCCTTGCAGATGGCGGCGAGGCCGCGCTCGGAGTAGTTCCACTCATCAGGGAAGGAGAGCATCATGGACAGCAGCCCCTTCGCTTTCAGCGTAAGCTGCGGATTCTTCAGGTGATGATTGCTCATCACCGTGTAATCGTGGGTGCGCTCTACACGAAATACAGGCATTCTCAGTCATCCTTCCTTGCAAAACTCAATTACTCGCACATGTACGGAAGTTCTGTAAAAACCTCTTCATAGAGAGGAATCCCGTTGTCAGCATCCCATACCAGGTCGCTGATAGCCGCTTCAAAATCAGAGATACTTACCTCCAGTGAATCAAAAACATCATCCAGTTCAGTTGTCCTGATGGTCCTGTATTCACTGGTAAAGGAACCTGTTACATCATGGATTCTGACCATAGATACGGCAGCGAAGCTCAGGTCAGTTAAAAGCCACAGTTCCTTGTAATACCCGAATTCCACAACAGATTCCTC
The DNA here is from genome assembly GCA_902778205.1 of uncultured Ruminococcus sp. Classification (GTDB taxonomy): domain Bacteria; phylum Bacillota; class Clostridia; order Oscillospirales; family CAG-272; genus UMGS1696. The sequence continues at coordinate 3,734 of CACYWX010000287.1, forward strand.
TACAATTTCCTTCTTTGACCAGAGAAGCATAGCGGGAATAGAAAACAGAGGTTCACTGCGATACCGGCAGAGTCTATCGTTGTTATTATCAGTGCGATAACGGTACACGATCTCTTTTCTGTTTGAGAGGGCTTTGAGAATGGAAACATAGTCATAGTTGTCACAGTAGTCATGTTCGGGATTACAACTACTCGCAGCAAAGGCTGAACCGCAAATCTCACGAAGCTTGTCTGCTCTGTTCAACGATCCACCTCATGTTTTTGGCTTCTACGTGCATTAGAGCTCGTAGGTGGGCATACCGACCTCGCCGTAGGAGTCCGCAAGCTCAATGAGATTATCGGCAATGTCGTCGAAAACGAGCTCCATCTCCTGGGCAATCTCGTCGAGATCGGTAGCGCGGATCACGCGATAGGCGGTGCAGTATGCCCCCTCCTCGTAGTCCGTTTCCGTGCTGGCCACCAGCGCAAAGCTGAAGTCGTCCAGCAGCCACAGCTCCAGAACGCGGTTCAGCAGTACGATGTCCATCTCCTCCATCACGCAGAAGGAATAGATGCGCGTGGCACGGCACGGGAACAGCTCCTTGCCATAGTAATTGCAGCCGCTGTCAAAGTCGCTGCCCTCAGCAGAGTAGGCATACACGGTCTCGGCATTGAAGCGCAGCGCCTGCAGGAGATTGTCGAAGTCCAACTCTTCCAGATTGTGCATGGTCTCCAAACGCTGCGGGATCTCTTCAGGGTCGATGTCGTGGGGATTGCAGGCGGCAAAAAGGGCGTTGATGGCGTAAACGAGTTCAGTTTTCTTGTTCATAAATACCTCCATAAATGACGAAAGCCAGACCTGTTACAGTCTGGCGTGATGATTATCTGCTCTGGTCCCTCTGGCGTCTTTGCAGCCAGGAATCCAGCAACTTGAATATGGTGTTTTCGATTTGCGCGGGGGTGTAGGACTTAGGGAAATACTTTTTGAGCCTTTCCCCTGGCAGCGTGATGTTGCTGCTCAGCTCCGGCTTTTTCTGCTCGGACATGATAGAGAGCATCGTGTCCTCGTTCAGTCCACCGAC
>CACYWX010000288.1 GCA_902778205.1 uncultured Ruminococcus sp.
CTGGTGCATTCCGATCGACGCGAAGGATCCCGACATGTCCGCTGCCGTGATGGAAGCCCTCGCCGCGCAGTCCTGGCGCACGGTCACGCCCGCTTACTTCGACATCGCGCTGAAATCCCGGTATTCCCGCGATCCCGAGACCTCCGCCATGATGGACCTCATCAAGGACAGCGTCTACATCAATTTCGAATCGCTGTACAACCGCGCCATCGGACAGCCGTGGTTCGTGCTCCGCAACCTCATGCCGCAGAAAGACAGCAACTTCTCCTCCTACTGGGCGTCCAACAAAAAGCTGCTGGCAAAAAACGTCGATAAGGCCATCCAAAAACTGAAGGATCTCGACTGACGGGCTCCGGAATGCGCGGGCACGCGATTGTATTGAAGGAAAAAACATGCTTACGGAAAAACTGGCAAAGCAATGCGGCTGGAGAGAAAATGGCCGGTATGACGCAGTGGTTGTGGGGGCAGGTCCGGCCGGAGTCGGGGCCGCCATCGCCGCCGCACGGAAAGGACTGCGGGTTGCGCTCATCGAGAGCTGCGGTTTTGCGGGCGGTGTGGCGACCAAATCCTGCGTGCCGCTTTACTTTGGCTTCGGTGTCGACGATAAGCAAAGTACCGCCGGTTTGTCGGAAGAATTCATCTGGCGCATGGACGAGGTGGGCGCGGCGTCGTTTATCGCCACCAAAGACTGCGCATATCCGGAATTCCGTCCCATTGCCGGACGTCCGCTGACAAAGAAAATCCAGCTTCATCCCGAAACCATGAAGCTCATGTACCGCCGGATGCTGGAGGAAGCAAAAGTGGAATGCGTTTTCTATGCCCAGATGGTGGACGCCGTCACGGAAGGGGATCGGATCGCCGCGCTTCTGGTGAATTTTCTGGAGGGTCCGGGACTGGTATATGCCGACTATTTCATTGACTGCACCGGCGACGCGCTGATGTTCCGTCAGGCGGGAGCTCCGGTCAGCAAGTATACCGAGGAGGACGGGATGCACAAGTCCATGTTCTTCTTTGTGGGCGGTGTCACCCCCTTCGATCATGACTACAACAGCAGGCTCTATCAGGAAGCATATGAAGCGGGACGATTGCCCGAGAAGGTCTGGCAGCATTTCGGATACTCGCTGACCCTCAATCCCGGCGTAGTCAATATCGGAGTCTGCTGCAGCCGGGGAGACGCGCTGGATTCCCGTGACATGAGCCGAATGGACGGTGAGCTTCGTGAGGACGTCTTCGCCGTTGTTGACTTCCTCAGAAAGGAAATGCCCGGTTTTTCCCGCTGCTATCTCCTTGAAACGGCATCCCATGTGGGTGTCCGGGCAGGCCAGGGCATCGTCGGTATGGATGCGGTTTCGGAGGAACTGGTCGCCGCGGGTCTGGCCACCGATTCGCCGGTTGCGCTGATCAACCGCACCTACGGCGCCCACGCCAACAGCAGCAAGACCTTCATGGCTTCCTGGTCAAAAAGCGCCGACGGGTTCAGCGCCGTTCCCATGGGTGCGCTCATTTCACCGCATCTGTCCAACGCGCTGGCGGCAGGACGCGGCATTTCAGCCGATCCGCGCATAGCTGCAACCTTCCGCATGATGAATACCTGCATGACGTTGGGGGAAGCGGCGGGTCTGATGGCGTCCCTCGGAGGGGATATGCGGAAGCTGGAATACGCCCGTCTGCGGCCGGAGCTGGATAATGCCGGGTTTATTCTGGAAGATAAATGAGAAAACCATACCGCAAAACAGCAATACACGTTATACGCGTCGGATCTGCCGCCTGAACCGGACAGCGCCATACCCGATACACTCAGAACGCGCGTTGAAAAAAACCGGCCCTGCGCGGCAATTCTCTTGCCATGCGGGGCCGGGAATCTTTCATTAAACCTCGTCAAACAGCTCGATTTCCGGCGCCTTCGAGCACATACCGCCGAGAATCGGAAGGATGCGCGTGAAGTGCTCCGATGCGTTATGCGTGTCGATGGCGTCCTGATCCTTCCAGAATTCAATGAAGGCCAGCACGCCGGGCTCCGACCTGCTCTGGTTGAGGGAATACGAAACATTCCCCGCTTCAGCCGCGGACTTCTCCACAAGCTCCTTTGCCTGAGACTTGAACGCGTCGACACATTCCGGCCTGACATACATTTTTGCTACAATTTTGATCATGATGCTTCCTCCCTTTTCTTCCCGCCATACGCCGCGTGCGGCGGAAACGGTGCTTACTCTACAAACAGCTTGACGATCTTCTCGTAGGTCTTATTCAGAACCTTCAGGTTTTTCTGGAGGTTCGAGGTATAGGTGCCGGGATCCTTGAACAGATTCGCCAGCTGCCAGGTCCAGCCGTTCCAACCGCAGTAGAGGTACCCGAAATCCATCACGCGGCTGTCCAGTACGATCTCCATCATTTCCGCGGATTCCTCGTCCCGGGCCACCTTGGTCTGGAGAGAGATGTCGACATAGGCGGGATTGACGTAGTTGGAGGAATACGCGCTCATGGCTTCGATCATCGCGCCGGTCAGCTCGGGATCCCTGCAGGTGATCGGAACGGAAATGCAGTTGCACCCGGCGTCGCAGAGGGTCGCGTATCTCTCCTGCTCCGCATCGTATTTCGGCATGGGAAGAACGCCGAACGTGCCGTCGAAATCGCGGGCGAAGACGTAGTAATAGCCGAGCTGGGCCGGTGTGAAGACCGCCGTCTGCTCCATCATGGCCATGATCGTCCGTCTCCCGGTCGTATCGTAGACGGTGCTTCCCGGCTGGTTGTTCAGGTCATAGAGCTTTTCGCAGAGGTTCTGCGCGTGCTCGGAATCCAGCAGGACCGTTATGGTGCCGTCATCCGCCACGTCGATATACCGCTGACCGGCTCCGTACAGAACCGCCGCGCCGAGGCATCCGCTGACTCCGGAAGCCCCCATGGAGAAGCCGTAGCGGTCCCCCTCGTCGCGGGCTCCGTCTCCGTTTACGTCGATATAGATGTCCGCCGTCAGGGATTTCAGCGCGTCCAGCGTCCATTCCCCTTCTCTGGCAAGATCGTACAGACCCGTGATTCCCAGATCGGTGGTCAGGTCCTTATTGAAGCACATGGACCACGTCTGCCCCACATAGCTGAGGCACATGTCGCTCACGGTCAAGTACAGCTTGCCGTTGAGGGACGCTGATTCCTTCACGTCCGCCGGGTACCAGCGCATATCGAAGTCGAGGTAGGGGATCTCGTTCAGGTTCATGGACTGACCGCCCACGACGTCAGCTGAGGTCTGCGCCAGCTGATTGACGACAAAGTCGTAGGTTGAGTCCCCTGCCCGCACCATGGATTTGATCGCGTTCGAGATGGTCGTATAATCCGCCATGAGCGGTTCGGCAATCGTGACATTGAAGCGCTCCTCCATGGCGAGCGTGCGCTGGTAAATCGCGTCGCGCACCACGTCGCCGGTGAGCTCCTCAACCGTCATGTCGAGGTTGTTGTTTCCCTCGTCTCCGGTTCCCTGCCCCGCCATCGTGACGGTTGCCCCGCCGAAATCAAGCGCGGGGACGTTATCCTGCAGGATGGTCTCCTCCGTCTCCTCGGGAGGAAGCGTCTCGGCGGAGACGGAAGGGCTGTCGGAAGAATTGTTTTCCGAAGGCGTATCCGACGGCTGAACGGTGCTTTCACTGCACGCCGTCAGAAGCAGAAGCGCCGCGATCAGATAAGCGAGTGTCTTCTTCATCCATGTCACCTCCATAGTGAAGCCGCATCTTAACCGCGGCAATCAGTTTCTGTTGTGTTGTGTCTTTCCGCTTCAGCGCTTTCATGACGTGCTCACCTGTCGGTACAGCGCAAGACTCCGCGTCAGTCCGAACCGGATCAGCGGCGATCCCCCGGCCTTCAGCTTCAAACCGTGTCCCGCCGATACGGTGGATGACCGCCTCTTCCGCCGTCCATTATATCACGTTTCAGCGCCGATTACAATACAGAAAAAGATTACGGTACCGATTTTCCTGAAATCCTCTCGGGCATAACGTCTTGCACTTCCGTCTCCGCAAGCCGCAGCCCATTGCGCCGCATCCATACTGCCGTCTCAACGCGCCTCGGGGAAACAACATGAATATACGCCATAATTCACTATTGTCCCGCTACGGCGGCGCGCTCACGAGCCTCCGTTCAGCTCCGCCCGGATCGCGTCGGTGTTTTCGATCAGCTTTTCGATGGCCTTGTTCGCCATTTTCAGATTTTTCGCCACCGCCGAAGCGAAATCGCCGCTCCCGTTCTGCAGGCAGTTCATCCAGGGACCGCGGATCGCGTTGTAGTCCAGAGCGGCGCCCACGTCGTAGGTGTTGGCCTTTGTGATGATCTCCAGCATCCGGATCGAATCCTCGTCGCGGACATAGCGGTTTTTGAGTGAGATCTCATAGTATGCGGGATAGTAGATATTCATCGATTCCACCGACAGGGCTTCCTTGATGACGCAGGTGCGCTCCATGTCGGAAGCGGTCACGGCGGGAAGGGCGATCAGCGAGCCGTCGATGCCATTGTAGTAGTTCTCCTGCGCCTCCGTCCACTTTGGGTAAGTCACGATCCCGTAATCGTCCTCCATGTCGCCGAGCTGGACGAGCATACTGGTTTTTGCCTTGTGGAACAGGGAGTGACCGGACTTGAAGAGTCCGAGTGCCTTGTCCGATGACGAAGCGTCGAGGGGCAGCTTCAGGATGTTCCCGGAATTCAAAAACTCATTCATTCCGTTAAACATGTCGAAGAGGCTCTCTTTCTGCGAGACCTCCGGCACTTCCCCGCTGAAATCGACAAGCTTGTCCCCGCTTCCGTAGT
>CACYWX010000289.1 GCA_902778205.1 uncultured Ruminococcus sp.
TTGTAGGAATCCATCTGGTAGTTCAGATCGGAGATGCGGCTTTGAAGCAGGATCACGTCCTCCAGGGACTCCGCCTTGTCCAGAATCTCGAGGAGCGTTTCGTACTCCGTCTCCAGCGCCCGGAGCCGGCTTTCCGTGTCCACGTAGCTCATGGTGACGTCCTCGGCGCTCTCTGACCGGTGGGTCACGGCTCCCAGCCCGGAGACGGTCTCCATGAATCCGTCGTACCGGTCCGCGGGGATCCGGAGGGTGAGGTAGGCGCTCCGGGAGGAACGGGAGGAGGAATAGATCCCGCCGCCGTAGGTCTCGGAGGATTCCGCGTAGCCGCCGAACTGAGCGACGCATGCGCTGAGGGACGCGAGGAATTCGTCGTAGGCGGTGGTTTCGAACTGGAGATCGGCGTTTTTGATGATCTTGCGGCTGGAGAGATCGTTGACCGTTTCCGGTTTATCGGGTTCGGGCGCGGGCGACTCGTACTCCGCGTAGTCGTCGTAGGCTTCCTCCGCGGCTCCCCATCCGCCGGAGTATCCCATGGACGAGTCATACGTGGCGGATTCGTTCTTGTCGTAATAGGACGGCGAGGAAGAGGAACAGGACGCCAGGGAAAGCGTCACGGCAATGCAAAGAAGAAGGGCGATTATTCTGCTGCGTCTCATGGCGGGCCTCCCGGATTCCGATGTTTTGCCCTTTAGACGGCGGACGCAGAAAAAAAGTTCCGGAATTTGAAAAATATTTCCGCAGATTTCCTCACGCCGTTGCAATCCGGACGCGGAAGCATTATCATTATAATGAAGGCATCACCGTAACGGAGGTACCCATGGCGTACAAAAAATACTTCACCCTGAGCTACGACGACGGCCCGAAGCACGACCGCCGCTTTGTCTCCATGCTGAACGAGCGCGGACTGAAATGCACCTTCAACCTGATCTCCGGATCCATGCCGGAGAACGATCCGGACTCCTGGTATATCTCCCGCTCCGAGGCAGCCGGGCTGTACCGGGGACACGAGATTGCCACCCATTCCCTGAACCACCCCCATCTGGAGCAGTTGAAGCCGGAGGAGATGGATTATCAGATCCGCGAGGACATCCGCAACCTCTCGGCCATCGCCGGATACCCGACGCTGGGGCACGCCTATCCCTACGGCACCTATTCCCCCGCGGTCATCGAGGTGCTGAGGAACAACGGGATCCGCTATGCCCGCACCACCCGGTCCACCGGAGGATTTGCCGTGCCGAAGGATCCGCTGGTCCTGAATCCCACCTGTCACCACCGGGATCCCCGGGTCCTCGGGCTGATCCGGCAATTTCTGGAGGCAGAGCCCGAGGATGGGGACATGCTCTTCTACCTGTGGGGCCATTCCTTTGAGTTCGACAAGGATGAGGAGTTCAACAGCTGGACCCACATCGAGCGGGTGCTGGACGCCGCCGCCGGTCACAGGGACGTGGAGTACGTCACCAACATGCAGTTCTTCGACCGGAACAAGACCTGACGCTTCCCTGCCCGATCGGCACCTCATTCCATGGCGTCGGGTTCTCCGGCGCTTTTTCTTCGTCACCTTTGATGAATATTGAAGATCTGTATATTGCATTTTCATGCAAAGGAACAACACCCTCCGCCTTGACAAACAGAGGGAAAAGGTGTATAATGCTGTCAAAATTTATAGCCGGTTATAACCAACATCGAAAGCGGAGCTCCTCTGACGATGATAAGCCGTGCTGATCCGGAGGTTTTTCATGAATCGAGTGTATAATTTTTCTGCCGGTCCTTCCATGCTTCCCCTGCCCGTTCTGGAGAAGGCCGCGTCCGAGCTGGTCTGCTACGGGGACAGCGGCATGAGCGTCATGGAGATGAGCCACCGTTCTCCCGATTACGAGGCCATCATTCAGAAGGCGGAAGCGGATTTGAGGACCCTGATGCAGATTCCGGACAACTATAAGGTTCTCTTCCTGCAGGGCGGCGCGTCCACTCAGTTCGCGGCGGTCCCGCTGAACCTGATGAAGACCGGAAAAGCGGACTACGTGCTCTCCGGCCAGTTCTCCACCAAGGCTTACAAGGAGGGCCAGAAATACGGGGACTGCGCCGTGGCCGCCTCCTCCAAGGACGACAACTTCACCCACATCCCGAAGACGGACCGCTCCTCCTTCCGTCCCGACGCCGATTACGTCCACATCTGCTACAACAACACCATCTACGGTACGAAATTCCCGGACGCTCCCGACACTGGAGACGTTCCCCTGGTGGCGGACCTGTCCTCCTGCATCCTCTCCGAGCCCGTGGACGTGAAGAAATTCGGCGTCATCTATGCCGGAGCTCAGAAGAACATGGCGCCTGCCGGACTCACTGTGGTAATCGTCCGGGAGGACCTCCTCGGCTGGACCCATCCCCTGACGCCTTCCATGCTGGACTGGAAGCTCATGGTGGACAACGGTTCCATGTACAACACCCCGCCCTGCTACGCCATCTATATGGCCGGGCTGGTGTACGAATGGCTCCTCTCCATCGGCGGTCTGGAGGAGATCAAAAAGCGCAACGTGAAGAAGGCCGCCCTGCTGTACGACTATCTGGATTCCCAGTCCTACTATCTCGCCCCCGTGGAAAAGGACAGCCGCTCCATGATGAACGTCACCTTCGTCACCGGGAACGCGGATCTTGACAAGAAATTCGCCGCGGAAGCCGCCTCCGCCGGTCTGAAGAACCTGAAGGGCCACCGGTCCGTGGGCGGAATGCGCGCCTCCATCTACAACGCCATGCCGTATGAGGGCGTGGAAAAGCTCGTTCGGTTCATGAAGGACTTCGCCGCTGAGAATCCGAAGGGAGAAAACTGAATCATGAAGGAAATCAAGCTGCTGAATAAAATCGCCAAGGCCGGCACGGACCGGTTCGATCCCGCCGCCTACGCCGTAGCCGCCGAAGCGGAGGCTCCGGACGGCATCATGGTCCGGTCCGCCGCCATGCACGACATGGTCTTCCCTACCTCGCTGAAGGCCATCGCCCGGTGCGGAGCCGGCGTCAACAACATTCCCGTGGACCGCTGCGCCGAAGAGGGCATCGTGGTGTTCAACACGCCCGGAGCCAACGCCAACGGCGTCAAGGAGCTGACCATCGCCGCTCTGCTCCTGGCGTCCCGGAACATCATCGGCGGCGTGGAATGGGCCAACTCCCTGGTGGCGGACGCGGCGGTATCCGGAGGCATTGCCAAGGCTGTGGAGGCCGGGAAGAGCGCTTACGGCGGCGTGGAGCTGAAGGGCAAGACCCTCGGCGTCATCGGTCTGGGGGCCATCGGAGGACTTGTGGCCAACGCCGCGAAGTCACTGGGCATGGAGGTGATCGGGTGCGATCCCTTCCTGACCGTGGAGGCCGCGTGGGGGCTGTCCAGCTCCGTGAAGCGCGCCGCCACCTATGAGGAGGTCTACGCCGCCAGTGACTATATCACCCTCCACGTGCCCGCCACGGGGGACACCAAGGGCATGATCTGCGCCAAATCCATCGCCATGATGAAAAAGGGCGTCCGCATCGTCAACCTGTCCCGGGCGGATCTGGTCAACGCGGCGGAGCTGAAGGAAGCGCTGGCCGATGGGCATGTGGCTGCCTACGTGACGGATTTTCCCACGGAAGAGGTGGTCAACGTACCCGGCATCGTGGCCATTCCCCATCTGGGCGCGTCCACGGAGGAATCCGAGGAAAACTGCGCCGTCATGGCAGCGGAGGAACTGAAGGACTTTCTGGAGAACGGAACCATCCGCAACAGCGTCAACTATCCGGCGGTGGATATGCCCCGGACCGACGCGGGACGCCTGGTGATCCTCCACAAGAACATCCCCAATATGATCTCCCACATCAGCTCCACCCTGGCGGAACGCGGCATCAACATCGAAAACCTGGTGGACCGCTCCCGGGGCGAGTACGCCGTCTGTCTGGTGGACACCTACGCGGAAATCACCGACGAGCTCAAGGCGTCCATCGAAGCCATGGAGGGCATCATCCGTGTGATCGTCCTCTGATCCGGCTCTTCTGAGACAACAAAGACAGGACTGCGGTTCGTTCTTCGTTCCGCAGTCCTTTTCCTGAAGGGGATTTCCGTTTACTCCGTGATCCGGCGCACCTCGAGGTAGTACCGCTTGCTCTCCGCCTCTCCCATAGAGAAGGTCTTCCTCGGCAGGCGTCCGTGAGCCTTCACATAGGGGAACAGATCGTTCTTGTCCATCCCGCCGAACAGGAAACCGGCGGCGTCCGGCGCAGAGGACAGGGCCAAGAGGGACTCCTCCCCGTGGATATAGTCGCAGACCGTCCCCGGATGCTCTCCCACGTACCGGTCGATGAAGTCCTGCAGGGTCCCCACCGTCAGGGCGTGGGAAGGAGTGAGGAATCCGAGACTTTCCCTGCCCTTCGCCGTCACCAGCGTCACATTCTGGCCGCCGGGGATGGGTTCGCCGGTCAGCGCATACAGAGCCCGCTTCAGGTCCTCCGGATCGCATCCCTTGATTAGGCGGTAGATGGGCTCAAAGCGGAGGGAGTCGTCCCCGAGGGGCGTGATTTCGCAGAGCGCGTACCGGGCCGGATGGTCCATGCCGCCTCCGTCCCGCTTCACGTTCTCCCAATGGGCCTTCGCCGCGGCCAGGGAGTGGTTCCCGTCTCCGACTGCATAGACCAGATCCCCCATGGAGTCCTCGTATTCCTTGATTTTCTCCGTCATCCGCCGGGCCGCGTCTCCCTCGATGGCGCATCCCCGGATACGGCCTCCGCCGAGAAGAAGCTCGAAGTCGTACA
>CACYWX010000290.1:0-4679 GCA_902778205.1 uncultured Ruminococcus sp.
ACGTCCCGCGTGATACACCAGCGACGACAGATTGCCGAGGATGTATTTCGTCCGCCGTATCCTCCGTGCTCACGGCTCTCGGCGGGGTAATCCAGTCCGGATGGGAAGTGGTGAAGGGATTTACCGTCTCCGCGATGGAGGCGGTAAAAAACGCTGTCACTACCGCGTGGGATGCCATTGTCTCCGCTCTCACTCCGATTCTCGCCGCTATAGGTACCGCCGTAAAGACTGCGTGGGAAAATGTGAAAAGCGCGACGGCCGCGGCGATGGACGCGATCCGCTCCGGTGTGACAACAGCCTTGAACGCGGTGAAGAGTACGACGGTTACTATTCCAAACGGACTAAAAAGCGCCGTGATCTCCGCCTGGAACGGGATTCGCACCGGTATTACCACCGCTGTCGAAGCAATTAAGAGCGCGGTCACCAATTCATGGAACGCAATAAGGACAACGGTCACGAACGTGATGACCGGAATACGGACCGCCGTCACGTCCGCCTGGAAGACGATCAGGAACGCGGTCAGCAATACGCTGAATAGTATGAAATACGCTATTTCCTCTGCTTTTGATGGAATCCGGAGCGTCGCGTCCTCGGCCTGGAACGGAATCAAAAACGCCATCATTACACCGATTGAAGCGGCGAAGACGGCGGTTCTGAATGTGGTGAGTTCTCTGAAAAACGCCTTCAACTTCTCGTGGAGCCTGCCTCCGATCAAGCTGCCGCATCTCAGCATATCCGGGTCCTTCTCCCTGGATCCGCCATCCGTCCCGCATTTCAGTATCGAATGGTACCGGAAGGCCATGGAAGGCGGTATGATCCTTGAGAGTCCGACCATTTTCGGGATGCAGGACGGCAAATTTCTCGGGGCGGGTGAAGCCGGAAGCGAAGCCATCGTCGGGACGCGGAGCCTGATGAGCATGATCCGCAGCGCGGTAACCTCGGCGGAGCAGGCCATGAATATCAACTACGGTGGCGTGACCATTAACGTGTATGGGCGCGAGGGACAGGACATCCGGGCGCTGGCGGATGAAATTGAAGAACGGCTTACCTTCGCGGAGGATAGAAGAAGGGCGGCGTTTGCGTGATGCTTGCGCCGCTCTATCTGTAGCATAGCTATCGTACTTCCAATCCTCAATGCGATTTGTGATTAAAATTTAGACAGCTTTATGGAAGGAAAACAGTATGATAAGTACAAGAAACGCAATCACGCCTGTTCCAATACGTCGCCGATGCTCTTCCGTATGCGAAGGAACGTATCGCCGTCCGCAGCCACTTCCACCAGCGACGGGACGGCGGACAGGATCCGCTCCGTGACGGCTTCCCGGCCGATCACCTGTTCCGCCATGGTGAAGAGGTCGAAATCCTCGATCCCGCTGCGGAGGATCTTCATGCGGAGGGAGACCGCCGGGCCGTCGATGCCGATTTTGGTCCCGGGGTAGAACAGGATCCCGTCGCCGTGGATGTCGTTGCCGAAGGTGTCCGTGTCGGCCCACGGGTCCGCGAGCCTGCCCCAGCTGTTGGAGCCCCAGTACAGGAAACCGGTCACGCCATAGACGTACTGCTGCCAGAACAGGGCCCGGCCGGAGATCCCGGGATCGTTTGTAAAGACATTCAGGTAGGGCGGCTGCGGATAATTGCATACATACCACCACACGCGCTTGCCCTTCCGCTGTTCCTCGGCCATACGCTCCGGGAACGGCGGGAATTTTGCGGCCTGCTCCTCCGTGTAGATTTCACGGAACAGCTGCGCCTTCGGACACCAGATGTCGTGGAGTGGGGCCATATACGCCACCTGATCGGTTTCGGAGTCCACGTCGATATCGGTGTAGAAAGGGATGACCTGATGGATCCCCGGTATGAGCCTTTGGAGACGTTCTGTCTGCGCCTTCAGCCGGATAAGATGATCCATGCATCGCGGCTCATCGAGAGGATAGGCATAGGCTTTTTTCTGCCAGACCGGGTTGGAGGCCAGTTTCGTTCCGATCCGCTTCACAAGGTCGTCGTCCTCAAACCCATGATAGGTGGTTCCGATTGTGTAATCGCAGCAGAAGGTCGTCACGCGCGGATCCGACATATAGGCGTCCGCCCGCGGATCAAGCACATCGTAGGGCATAGTGTAAGCGCTCATCTTGTGAGCGAGCAGGGTATCGTAATAGGATTTGTAGAGCGCTTCGGTTTCGGACTCCGATCCCGGATGATGAAATTTCAACATATGCTGGAGAACAAGTCCGATCGCCGTTTCGCAGGAAGGGGAATCTGGCAGCGCGAACCGCCAGATATGTATGCGGACTTCGTATGCTCCGACGATCTCTCTGTCCGGGGACTTTGCTTCTATGACAACCCGCGCGTCTCCGGGAGGGCAGTCCTTCTCCGCCGAAAACTCCGCGAGAACCGTCAGCGGCCGTCCGGCCTCAAGGTCAAAAGGCTCGAGGCACGGGATCAGCGGATCAGGGTACAGCTCTCCCAGGACGGGAACAAATGCTTCCTTATACAGAACGCAGTTCAACCCGTCATATTCCCCTTGTATGGACAGCGAAATACCCTGAACGCTTTTGTCCGCGAAAAATGAGATATGCACGCAGTCCGAATTATTGCGCGCCAGAGATAAGGAATAGTCCGTGCGCGGCGCTTCCGGCGGGCGTGCGCTTCCGGTGACTTTATCAAATCCGTGCGATATCCAGGATCGAATCATGTTGTCCTCCCGATTGGCTCAGTTTCCGTCCGCGTGGTCTTCGTAAGCCTTCAGAACCTTTTCCAGCCCCTTCTGAGCGACTTTTGCGATTTTGGCGTAGTTGGATGCGAAATCCGCGTTTTTGGAATTGATGACGGTACGGAAAAGCGTGGACATTCCGGTGATCTGTCCCGCGAACAGCGTGGAGAAATCAAAATTCCGTCCCTCCATCAGCATATTGATCATTTCGATGGATTCCGGGTCGCGGGAGTACTTGTTCTGGAGCGCCTGCTCGTAGTACACGGGGAAGAGGGTGCGGTAGGATTCCACATTCAGCGATTCCGTGATGATCGACACCATTTCCGGATCGGTGACGGTGATCGGTATGCCGAGGACGGAGTAGTTGTCCATCGCGCCCGTCATATACTTCTCCTGATTTTCATCCCATTTCGGATAGGGAAGGATGCTGTAGTCATCTTCCATCTCGCGGTAGCTTGCAAATGCGTTGCCGAGCCACGTCGTCGTAAAGAGGGCGTGTCCATCCTTGAACATCACCACAGGCAGGCCGGAATCGCTTTCCGGAATATAGCTCCCGTTCATTTCCCAGTACAGACGGGAGATCTTTTCCGCCGCGGAGACGGCCTTCTCCGTATTGAAGACAAGCTCCGGCTTTCCTTCCTCGTTCCGCCTCATGATCGGAATATCGAACGCAAAGGAGTAGATGTCCAGATTGGTGGCGCATTCTCCGGTGAAGCCGTAAAAATCCTCGCTGTCGCGGATCGTATCGCCGTTTGTGTCCTCGTACACCTCCGAGACGGCAGACAGGAAGTCGTCCAAGACCCAGTTCCCGCTCAGGACGGTATCGTACAGGGAGACGTTCAGGCCGTAATCCTCGCCGCGCGTTCTGTTGTAGAAGAGGCCGTAGGTCAGCTTCAGCGTGCTCAGGCACATATCGCCCACAACGGCGTACACCGCGTCGCCGACCCGGAAATTGTCGTTGATGCCGTGAATCCACCAGGGCTTGCTGAAATCGTTATAGTCCATATTCAGCCAGTTCCGGTAGTAGCCGTCCGTGATAATAGAGCCCGTTGTGAAGACATAGGTCGCGGCCAGATCGAAGGTGTTGTCCGCGGAGATGATGCTCTGGCGAACATTGTTGACCTGCGTCATGCCGTCCCCGGCCTCGGTGATCACCGGAACGATCCGCACGTTGAAGCGGTCCTCGATCCGCAGATTCCGGTCGTACAGCGCGTCGTTGAGAAGATCTCCGGTCAGCTCCTCCGCGTCGATCTCATATAAGGTGCCCTGCTTGGTGGAGATCCGGAACTCCGTGCCGCCGTAGTCCTTTTCGGGAAGAGTATCTTTCACCGAAGCGCGCTTTTCCAGCTCGGTCAGCGGAGCGGCGGTTTCCGGCGTGACGGTTTGATTTTCGGTAACGGGCGTATCGGTCTGTTCCGGTTCTTGCGGTACGGCTTCGCTGCAGGACGATAAAAGAATGAGCAGGGCCAGCAACAAGGCGGAAAAATGTTTCATTGGGTACTCCTTTTGATCAGACAGGAAAAAATCATGGAAAGAAGGGATACAGTGCACCTGCGGCAGCGCGGGCAAACGCTTTCACGGTGTACTTGCCGGGGAGTGCGGCACACGGTGCGTCATGGCGGGCCTCCCCGACGGTTCCTTTTCTTATTATATGGGAGGGAGGGGAAATTGTCAATATGGGCGCGGGAATAAGACAGCACCGGGCTTTGTCGGCGTGCGTCGTGGCTGGGAGGGAGAGGCGCGGCACACCGTCAGAAGAGGCTCACGGACAGATACGCCCCATCCGACTCCTCTTGCCGGAGGCCGTGGTACCGTTTGGTCCCTTCGAAAGAACTATAGCAATACTAAGAATTAGCTGCACTATGCCCATCAATTAGTTTTTGATCGAACTTTTTCCAAAAAGTTCGTGGGGTGTCGGGGCAACGCCCTGATGCCGACTGGGTTTCATCTTTGATGAAACCCGGCAGAG
>CACYWX010000290.1:4684-6843 GCA_902778205.1 uncultured Ruminococcus sp.
GACTTCAAGGGAGTTCCTCTTTTGGTTCTTTTCTCCTCGATAAAGGAGAAAAGAACAACGTTCACCTTGATTGTGCGAGTATTTGAGCGGATTGCTATATGATTGTAAATCTCCATGAACAGCGCCGGGGACATACTCTCCGCCATGGCGGCGCGGTAACCGAAGGCTTTGCAGAGCGAGCGGCGCCCCGCCACTCCGCTGATGTGAAGCTTTTCCACAGCGGTATGGTTAACCCCTCCAAGTCTGGATGCGGGAGAAGGGACGGGCATTTCTTCGGTTGGATGCGAAAAATCGAGAAATAGATCTGGAGTCAATTTCTCCTCAAGTGATAGAACCGTACTTTTCCTCTACAGATGCATCTCTTTGTTCGATAGTGATTTCAACACTTGAGGAAGTCTTCCCATTACCAGCTATTTGGCGCGTATTCAGACCAGATCCGTTTCTTCCTTTATAATGTCCAGAGCTCTTGTGACCAATTTCAGCGAATCGTTGAAGCTGTCCCTGAATGAATCGGGATTGTTTATATCCGGCCTCCCGTTTACGGCCCTGAATTTGTCGCCGAGCAGCTGAATGCCTATCTGAAGTCTGTCCCCTCCGAAATAGATGTGAGGAGAGTATTTGTATTCATTATACAGTCTGTGGATACATGCGGCATAGGTATCAATGAACGTACGAGCATAATCGGGATCGTCGGATCGAACGATGCAGCGCTTTGACAGTTCGTTCAGAGCAATCGGGTTTGCGGCTCCGCCCCCGTACTTGGGAAACGTAATCAGAAACGGCGATTTTGCGCTGACTTTCGTTTCAACGGAAATCAGGATACCGGAGAACATATCGGTTCTTCCGGAGGACGGCGCGTTTTCATCCGCGGCATCCAGCGGGCGCATCTTTCCCGTCAGCGTCAGATTCGCCGCCATGAAGTGGATTCCGTTCCAGTATCCCTCATATCGATCGGCTGCTTTGAACTCATCCCACTCCTTCTGGCTGATATTATTGTTCAAAAGATACTCTTTCGTGATTTCCCATCCGGGAGACTCCATATTGCTGCCAAAGAATTCAAACTCAGTTTTTTCTTTGTAGCCCTCTATGAATGTCTTTATTGCCGCTTCTCTGTCCCCGGACATATAAATGGCGCTGATGCCCCAGAACAGGAGCCCCGCAAGGATCATGATGAAGCCTGTGAGCGTGTCGGAATAAAGCTGATAGAGAACGTAAAGCATAATGATCCCGCCGAGGATCAGGGTCAGACTGATTATTCTTGTAATCAGTTTTCTTTTACGGATCCGCTTGAGTTCCCGTGTAAATTCTTCATCCCTGAGATTGTTTTGCATGAATCATTTCTCCTTATATCCAAATTGGAAGTGAAAAGCCCAGAGACAATCGGATAGAACCTTGCGATGATGATTGCTTACCGCCCTGGCAGCATAGCTCGGCATACTTTAATTATATCGCATGGAAAAGAAAAAGTCAAGGGCGGAGACGGCACCCATACCGGCTTTATTCCAACTTACGGAAACCGTTTTCGCTTCCGGTAACTTTCTGCCAACGAGTTGTCAAAAATGCGCGGGAGTTGCGTAAAAGCGGTTTTTGTTGTCAAAAACGGTGATGCAGTTGGCAGAGATATGGAGCCGGCAATCCCTGTTTCTCAAAAAATCCGGCAAAAGGAGCAGATTTTTGTCCGATCCTTTTGGGTGATCCACGATAAATCCTGTCATTCCCCGAGCTCATTGGAACATTCACCTCAAATTCCTGTTCGCATTACGGCTCATGTCCCACTCACACTTCATTGCTGCTCCCTGCCTGTATTATCCCGCAGCCGATTCGACCGGCAATCCCCCTTGACAACTCCCACGAAATACGGTACAATAAACTCAGAACACTGAAGGGAGGTGCTTCACCATGACCGGTATAGAGTCTCTGAGTAGAATCCGCGACAAGTCCGCGCGCGAAAACATACTGCAGATAGCAAATAGCTTTGTCACCGCGGTCCATCCCCTGCAGGTCATCCTGTTCGGCTCGTTTGCGGACAGAACATATACCGATGAAAGCGATTACGATTTTTACCTCGTCGTCGATGACGGAGCATCTCTTCACGACACCTGCTCCCGTGCACACCGGGCCGCTTCTGAGGTGAAGGAACGCCCCGTAGATATCGTTGT
>CACYWX010000291.1 GCA_902778205.1 uncultured Ruminococcus sp.
AGGAGGAGATCCCCGCCGCCTCCATCGCACGGTCTGCGCCGTCGTCGGAGAGGTTCATCCCGATGATTCCGGCCACGGCGTCCGCGCGCAGCAGCTTTCCGTCCTGCAGGTAGAAGAGGTCGTTCCCCTGCCTCAGCTCGAACACCGCGCCGGACAGGAGAGTGTCCGTGTTCTGCCGGTCTACCTTCCGGATTGTGACGGTCCGGGATTTGTTGGTCTGCGTGGTCAGGCCCGAGGCCAGCGCGGAAGCGGTTTCGGCAGTGAATTCCGTCGTGCCCGCGTCGTCCTCGATGCTCTCCACGGTGAGCTTTCCGTCCTCGTCCGCCGTGACCGTCACCGTGACCGTCACCGGAGCGGCGAACAGCACATAGGGCATGTTCTTCGTGTTGTCGTATTCCGACACCGTGTAGGTGTAGACGCCGGGGCGCTCGTACCGGATCAGGCCGAAGGACAGGGTGTGATCCGCCGTGGAATCATAGACGGACACCGCGCTGTTCGCACCTCCGTCCGGCATGGGAGAGGTTCCCTCGCGGCCTTCCGCATCGGTATAGGAGGCCGTGCCCGCCGTCAGGGTGAAGCGGTAGTATTCCTCGCCCCATTCGTAGCCATCGACAACCTTCTTCACCTTCAGCTCCGCGCGGATTGTATCGTCCTCCTTTGTCTTGGTATTTGTAAATTGATTGTAGTACCGGGTGTCAGGCGCTTCGATGGTTCCCGTCACGGTGCTCTTGTCCGCGGAAAGGGTGCCGCCGGTGTGCTGAACCTTTTCAATCCCATACCCTTCGTCATCCAGGTTGGAGGGATCGGAAACGGGAGCGCGTCTGTCGGTCTTTCCGCCCGCGTTGTCCGCCGGGTACTTGTTGGCGTAGATCTCCTGAATGGTGTACTTCGTCCCGGTGGGCAGGTTGGTGAAGCGGATCACCTCGTCCTGCTTCAGGGTTATGTCGTAGGTGACGGTGTGATAACCGTCCTCATCCTTATCGATCTTCCAGATGATGTTCCCGTCCGCGTCCCGCTTCGCCACGATGGAGGTCTTTCCGTTCTTCGTCACGCGGTCGTACTCGATCAGGTCGGCGTACACCAGCGTGTTCCAGGCGCGGTAGGACTTTCCGCTGAACCGGGCGATGTCCTCTGCAAACGCCGACTGGCCGGTCTGATACCCGAACAGCGTGAAGGCGTTGGCCTGGGACCTCGGGACGTATTCGTACCCCACGATGCCCGAGGGGTCTTTGCCGTCCGGGATCTCCAGCGTCACCCGGTAGGTGAAGGTGTCCGCGGCTTCCTCAGCATCGGTGATCAGATCCTCGGGATCGTGGATGATCTTCGTGATGTCCAGCTCGGAGGTCTTGTAGTTGACGCCGGTCAAGGAGCCCTTGTTCTGCGGCATGACGAAATACGTACCCTCCTCGTCGGACGGACCGGCGGTATAGGTGCGCTCCCCGTCGTTGAGGGTGTACTCCTGCGTGTTCTCCGTGTTGGAGTTGTCGGCGTCCTCCAGCACCAGGAAGGTGGGCACAGCGGTGATGACCATGGGCCGGAGCGTCTGGGCGGTGAACTCGTATTCGTAGGGGTTGCCGCTGACGATCTTCTCCACCACGGTGTAATTGTGGCCGGTTTCCAGAATCTGGCCGCCGCGCATCAGACCGGGGGCGATGGAGAGATTCCCCTCCCACTTTCCGTCTGCGTCGGGCAGCTCGATGGAATAGACCCTGGTCTCGTCCAGCATGTCGGAGAACGTTCCGTCGTTGTTGTAGTACTTCCCGTCCACCATCACGTAGAACCGGATCCGCTCGTAGGGGTCCGCCTCGTTGATGAGGTGGGAGAATTCCTTAAGGACCCTGATCTCGTTTTTGTCCAGGTTCATCTTCCCCTTGGGGTCCTCGATGGGAGCGGTGGCCGGAACGGGATCGCCGGACGCCTGTCCGTTCACCATCTGGACCGTGGTATAGTCCACGGAAGCCGACGTATTGGTCTTCAGGTAGTAGGCGTCGTCGTCCCCCAGATACACCTGATCGCGCTCCGCCTGGCTCAGATCGTCGTAGCTGACGACGCCGTTGTTCAGGTTCGCCACCAGGTCGTAGGCGGCCTGACTGGGCCACATGGTAAAGATCATGGTGTAGGTCACGCCGTCCTCCATCAGATCCTCGGAATCCGGATTGATGTCCCAGATCACCGTCCGGGTGCCGACGGGGTACTTTTCGAGATACTCGGCCTCCGTCAGGGAGGTAAGACTGGTCAGAGGGGGCTCCGTTCCGTTCTTGTAGTACTTTACGGTTCCGTTCTCCTCCTTCACCTCCAGCAGATACGCCGCGGGAGCGTCCGTCCACTCCACGCCGTGCCCGTTGTTGGCCATGTGGTCGTATTTTCTCCGAGCCGTTCGGATTCTTTCCGCCGGAGCGGTAGTACCGCAGGCTGGAGATGTCGCCTCTAGCCAGGCCTGTGGAGGACAGGGCGGTGATGCCGTCGTTGATGACGATGTCCTGATAGCCCAGACTGCTCTTGATCTCGGAAATGATGTCGTCGAAATAGCCGTTGATGGCGGTGGTATTGTTCGCCTGACCCAGATAGGTCCCGCCGATCGCCTGCAGATTCGCCACGGAGCCGAACGCGCCGATGATGTACAGGGTCTTGTTGTGGGCGATGATCCGGTCCGCCTGGTTCTTCGCGGCCAGCGCGTATTCGTAGTCGGTTCTGCCGATGTAGTACGTTCCGCCGTCCCAGTCGCTGTACGTCCCGTAGGGATGGGTGCAGGAGATCGGGTCGCCGTCCGTGATGAACACCACGTAGGTGGGATCGTTGTCGTTGAAATAGATGTGGTCGGCCGCGTACAGGGCGTCGTCCCAGTTGGTGCCGGAGGCGCAGTCCAGACCGTTGACCATGTTCTTGAACTCAGTGGCGTCCGTCCCGGAGTAGATCTTTCTCATCTCCTCCTCGTTCCGGACCCGCTGCGCGAAGGTGACGAAGGCCAGCTCGACGGTATCGGACTCCTCCGCGTTCCGGGCGAAGAGCTTATCCGCCAGGCTTCCGATCGCCGTCTTGGTCACGGCCATACGGGACTGTCCGCCGTCGGCGTCCTTCTCGTACATACTCCAGGAGGTGTCCAGCACGATGATGACGTTGGCCTTGGAGGTCGCGGAGGCGTCCTTCCTCTCGCTGGTGGCGCTGAGGGTCACGTCGTAGGTACCGTCGTGATTGGAATTGACCTGCTTATCCGTGTCCGGCGCGTTCAGGGTACCCGGATCCGGCGGATCTCCCTGGGGAGAGCCTCCCACCATGCTACCCTTTTCGTAGATCACATAGATGTCCCGGTCGGTCGGCGCGAACGACACGGGCTTGGTGACGCCATAGCCTGTCACGTGCTCGGTCGATGTGTAGTCTCAGCTGTCGCCGGTGGGGTTCCAGCCGATGCCGGACAGCTGGCGGTACCGCCACTCGGACCGGAAGGGCGTCGGAGCGACAGAAGCGTTATAGGAAGGATACGCCGACTGGTCCGCGTTTTCGTAGGTATTGTTGGTACCCGCTTTATAGGGCGGGTCCGTGTTCAGCAGGGGGGAGATCTCCCGGCCGGTCACGGGATCATTCAGCCGGGTGGTCACGTACCGGTACTCCGGAATCGTCTTTTCCAGATCCCACTGATCGCCCAGCTGCGCCGGCTTCGGAACCGTGGTGCCGGCGGGAACGTCTCCGTCCTCGACCTCGGTGAATTCCACGAACTCGTTCCCTTTCATGTAGCCGTAATGCACGGTGATGCGGCGGTGGGCTGCTGTCCGGAATACACGAGGTACAGGGACGAAACGTTTGCGGAATATGTATAATACCATCCGGACGACGTTCTCGTCACGGTCACGGAGGAAGCCTCGGCTCCCTGATAACTGCCGCTGTGGGCGCCCTGATAGGTAAAGCCGTCGATGGACTGCGCCAGATCGGACGATGTGATATCATATGATTTCCTGTATGAACTGATTCTCTCCCAAATCCGCCACTGGAGCCGATTCGCCCAGACGGATGAGCGAGGCTTGCTCGAACACCTTCTCGAAAGCGGGGACCGGGAAAAGAACGCCGCTTTGAAGAAGAAAACCTCTGAACTGACCAAGACGCAGAAGCGGAAGACTGATGTGGACAAGCTGTTCGCCCGGGTGTATGAGGATCGTGTCAATGAAACGATTTCCGAGCAGAACTTCATGATGCTCTCTCAGAAGTACCAGACCGAGCAGGCTGAACTGACGGAGAAGATCGAAAAGCTGACCGCCGAGATCTCCGAAGTGAAGCAGACCGAAGCCGATGCAGAAAAATGGATCGCTCTCCTCAAACAGTTCTCGGGCCCGGACAAGCTCGACGCTCCTCTTCTGAACGCCCTGATCGATAAGATCGAAGTCCATGAAGCCGAAAAGGACGAAATCGGCATGAGGGTTCAGGACGTGGACATTTACTACCGCTTCGTAGGGAAGATTGACTGAAAATATCAAGAGATTTCCTGAATTATGCCTCAGTCTACTAATCTTGGGAAAGTAGGGCGCCGCATCCCGGACGTCACCATGATCCTGCGGATCGCGGAGGCGCTGAACGTATCGGCGGACGTTCTGCTGGAGCAGGCCGGATCCTCCGCGGCGGAGACGGGCTCCGGGCGTCCGGCGGTCCTCGTGGCAGATGACGAGCCGATTTCGCTGGAGGGAGCCG